>JAFXIC010000060.1 GCA_017533485.1 Oscillospiraceae bacterium | reverse complement strand
AGCAGAAAATTTGAATATGAAGATCAGTCCATACGAGCGCAAAGTAAGGATTACGACGATCTGACCAACAAATCGCTTGTGATCAAAAAAGAAAACAATAGTTGGGATGATTACAAAACAGAATTAGCCGTCTTGTATAACATCCAGAAAGCTTATGATTTCTATGATGAATTGATGTGGACAGGTACAGATGATCAAAACAGCGATTTGTTTATCGTACCACAGCTTAGATATACAAGCGGAGAGGGTGTTAGTAATGCATTTTCAATGGTGGACTACAATACATTGCTCTTTGGTGCCGGTGATGATCTGAATACAACAAACTTCGGTTTTTGTTATGATACGGTTGTGCATGAATATACACACCGAGTTACAGAACAAAAAATCGGTTGGAGCGGGACACTTGGTGAATCGAATTCACTGGATGAAGCATATAGTGATATTATGGGAGAATATGCAGAAGAAATACCTGATTGGAGACATGGAACTTATTATATAGATGAATCAATATGTTCAAGAGATCTTTCCGATCCAACCAGCGACCCGGCGCAATACTATAGATATACTAGCGCTGAACATTTTAAGAATGTAGAAGATCATAACGGATCTACCGTCATTTCACACGCTGCATATTTAATGCATAAATTGGGAATTCCCGATCATGTTGGAAAAAAACTATGGTATATATCCTTGGATTATTTGCCGAAAGGAAATAACGCAACATTTGCCGACTGCCGGACCGCAATCAACAAGGCCGCAGATAAGGTATTCGACATATATTCCTACTCAAAGAGACTGGAATGGGCGTATATTATTCGAAAAGCATTCAATACGGTGAATGTACGGGATAAATATGATCTGGTCGGAGATGTGAATCTCGATTTTAAAATTGATGAAAACGATATCACAGATCTGAAAGATTATCTTGCTCCGGACAAAACCTTTCAATTTACGCAGCCCGTTCAGGAACATTACTGCGATCTGAACGCCGATGGCGTCATTGATGATGCCGATGTTGCATATCTCGAAAATGTAATCTATGGAAAAATCACGATAACCGAACAGCCGAAAAATTTGACGCAAAGTATCCATTCGGGGATTAGATTATCTGTGACAGCTCAAGGTGAGGATCTAAGATATGAATGGTATTCTAGTAATGATGATCACACCGTTTTTCAGATTGAAGTGAGTGACACAAAAAAACGGATAAATTGCCATGTCAAAACTCCTACATTAAGCTTTCCTATGACTTATGATAGAATTGGACAAGAAATATATTGTGTAATTACTGATAAATACAACCATAAAGTAAAAACAGAGACGATTACTCTGCAAGCTACAAATCCCATTAACGTAACTAGAGAACCAGCAGCTGAACTTACTGCGAAAAATTATGGAGACATTGTAACTGTCTTCACCGGTGCAGAAGGTGTTGATCTCACCTATGAATGGTTGATACAATATCCAGGCACTTCAGAAAAGGTCTCAACCGGCGTTCTTTCCAATATGTATCAGCTGCAGGTAACAAAAGAAAATGAAGGAAGTAAGATCTGGTGCTTAATCTCTGATAAATTCGAAAATGAATGCGAAGTCGGGCCTTCAATCGTAACGGTAAATAAAGGTTCAGTAACGGACGCAGAGCAACCCAGTCCAATTGATATCGCATCTCAGCCGATCAATGCATCTGCCGAAATCGGCGCTAAGGTCCAAACAAGCGTTCAGGTCACCGGTGATGAGGTAAGCTACCAGTGGTATTGCCGCGAATCCGGACAGCAGGACTTCGAAAAAACGGAAATCACAGAGAATACCTTTCAAACCATGATGACCGCAAAACTTCACGGCAGCGAAGTGTTCTGCATTATTACCGATGAATACGGTAATGAAATCATAACACAAACCGCTATCTTGTCCGCTACTGGATCGCAGAATTCAACACCGTCCGTTTCTGGTGATGTCAACGGTGACGGCATTCTCGATATTTCCGACGCTATCTTCCTTGCACGCTTCGTGGCAGAAGACTCGACGCTCGATATGTCAAACTTTAATGTCCAGAATGCTGATGTCAACGGTGACGGACTGACGACCGCTGCGGACACCGTATATATCATCCGAAAGATTGCAAAACTCATCTAAGCATATATCTGAAACACAATATAGCAACGAAGCCTCGCCGGAATCCGGCGAGGCTTTTGTTGCGTTATTTCCTTTTGAAACGAACTGGAATATCCACCGTTTGCTGCCCACAGATCAATTGGAACTTAAAGGCACTGTGCGACTTCAAGCGCAACGTATAATTTCCCCAGATTGTGGTTGGCAGCCTCAAGCCCTTCCGCCTCATATCCGCCGGCTTCCAGCACATCGCCTGCTTCCAGAAAGTCATAAAGCTCGAAACCGAAGAAATCACACAAAGCCTGTACGCCTGCCAGTTCCATTTCCACGGCAATACAGCCTTCTGCCTTGCGTTTCTCCACAAGCCCCACGGTTTCTCGTATCATAGAATCCGTTGTCCACACCCTGCCTGACACGTAAGGTATATTTAACTTCCCGAAGATTTCAGCCAGCTTCCGGCTGTTCCTGATTGCAATATAATCCGCAGGCTCAGCATAATAATATGAACAGCCCTCTCCTCGATAACTTTCCGTCGGAACAATCAATCTGCCTTCAGTTTTTTCTCTGTCAAGGCTTCCGCAGGAACCAAACATAATAAACTTTTTCGCCCCTGTCTGCCAATAGGCTTCATAGCAAAAAGCAGATGCAACTGCGGAGCCGATTCCTGATAAATAAAACGCAATATCTTTTCCCTTATAATTCATTTTATAAATCGTGATATTTCCGTTGCAGGAACCCAGCATTCCGATTTTTTCACATTTATATCTGTCAAGCAAATGATTATGTATATCGATCGAAAAGAGAATCAGACATATATCAGCCATATGCTTTGGCGCACCATAAAAATCTTCCAGGCTGATGATAGGTTCTGTTTTTACATCATAACAATCCGTAATCATAAATCATAATACCTCATCTAATTCTTGATTTTATCCGACTGATTTCAGCGCGGATTCTATCATATATCAAAGCTCCGCTCACAGCAAAATCCGTTTCAGCAGACTGAAATCGGATGCGGTAATCACGCCGTCACGATTCAGATCGCCTGCTTTCCAGTCTGCAAGCGGACGGTTCATCGTCAGGAATTTCAGCATCGCATCGGCATCTGCCGCATTCACAAGCCCGTTTTTATCCACATCTCCGGATTGCGTCTGATTGCCGCTTTCACCGGGGATTTCATCCGCTTCCAGCGCATACGGATAAACCGCAACATTATCAAGATAGCCTTGATATCCTACATCATCCGAATAGAATGATTTTCCGAGCCAGAGCTTCAGGTTCTCTCCCATATCCGCAGGACAGCAGTTCAGATCCTCTGTTTTTGCGGCAAGCGTTCCGTCAATATAAAGCCGGCATCCGGTTGCTGTCACGGTGAACATATAATGATGCCACACGGAAGCGTCAAAATCATAGCGCAGTCCGGTTTCCCCTTTCCATGTATCCGTTGTTGTCTGGAAGCGGAAATGATCTTTTGCAATCTTGAAAAATGCATACAGATATTGATCCTGACCGACAGCGAAGGTGAAGAAATTCCCCTCGGATTCGGATTTTGCATCCATACAGACAGTATATTCCTTACAGTGGTCCAACAGTCCGGATGGAATTTCCGCATAATCATCTGCCGAGCCGGCAAGATAAAGCACATTCCCCTTCTCCGCATCCATACGGATTTCCGCATTCCCATATAAGCTGAGGTCATTTCCGTTTCCGCTGACGTCCGGCACCTTATTTCCGCCGGATATTTCAAAATCATATACCGCTCCCTTTTGGGATACTGCCGCAGCCTCCAGCGGTTCTCCATAGATCTTTACTTCATAAATCGTCGGCGTATACCAGTTATTGGTCGGGTTATTCTGGAGCGTTGCACTCTTGACATTCAGCCGCACATAACGTGCTTTTCCGGAAATCAGATTGCTGTTGAAGCCGTAGGTTTTCGAGACAATTTCCCGGCTCGTATCGGTATGGTCATAAATTGTTGTCCAGTTCTGACCGTCCATACTCCCGTCTACCGTATAGGCATAATAACCTTCGGAGCCTTTACAGATATACCACGAAATCTGAATGTTTCTGAGATCACAGACCCGCTCCAGATCAACGGTGACTGTAAACGGCCATTTCTTCGAGGAATCTGCCGCCTGAAACGCCGTGCGGTAATCCCCGTCAAAGGCTTTATTGGGTGCTTTTCCGCCCGCAGCCGAAAGGGAAGAAAATGCCGGACGATCCTGTGAAAGAAGCTCGCCCTGCTGGACGGGATATAATTCGCCTGTTTTGGTGCTGTAACGGAACGACGGATAATAGTCGTAGAACGCAAAGCTATTGTCAAAATACAGCGGACAGAGTGTTGTACCGCTGGAGTCGGACGCGCGCAGCCAACGATACGCGTGCATCAGATAATTCTGATCCTGAAGCCCGACAATCCAGCCGGACTGTGAGGAAAAGGTCGAGGTATTGCCGATATCCCGCAATCCGCTCCATTTTCCCCCGATATCCGATGCGACCGCGTAGGCGCCGCTCGATGGATACCAGCCGGCTGCCTGTGAGGTGAACAGAAAATAATAACCGTTTTTCTTGATCATATTCGGAAATTCACGATACTGATCTTCAAAAAGTGTGGTGACAATTCCGTCACGCCGCTGTAATCCTTGTTCATACGGAAAATATAGAGCGTGGCATTGGCACCCTGACCCGGTTTATTGGCAGCGGCAATGAGATAGCCGGTCCGATCCGTGTCATCATCAAAGAAGATCGCCATATCGCGCACCTCAATATCCAGCGGATTGTATACATGATGCACCGTAAACTGACCGCCGGGGGTTCCGGTAATCACGAGCGCCTTTCCATCGCTGTATCCGCTCGGCTTTTCCCAGTGTGCCCAGACGACTACTTTATTGACATGAGAAAGATATTCGATATGGATAGATTCGATTTTACAGCTCTCCAGTGCACTGTTCTGGGACGAATCCGCAACATTCCGCTCATTCCCGAAATATTTTCCGTCTGATGATGTTGTTTCCGCGAGATAAATATCATCTTTCCCGAAATGCTTTTTCAGAGAATAGCTGTAATAGGTATCCCCGACCCGGTAGCCGTTCGTTTCATAGACAAGACTGCTGCCGGTCTGATTATTATAGGTATCGAGTCCGGACGGTACGACACAGGGCGTAACCGAACGCACGCCGGAATATACCGCCCCATCTGCGGTACAGACTTTCAGCTGATAGAAATATTCTGTTCCGATCTCTAAATCCGGATCCGCATAGGAAGTCGCATAACCCTCATACACCGGAATATAGCCTGACGATGCATTCGTGGAACGGTAGAGCACATAGCCGCTCGCAGAAAGCGTTGTCGCCCACTGTAAAGCTGCCTGATCGGCAAGTCCGCTGTCAGCGGCGGTATAGAGATTCGCAACCAGACCAATCGCCTCCGAAATCTCTGCGGACGCATTCTGTGCGGTCTGCACGCCGGAAACTGCCTGTACCGGTACGGACGCACAGAGCATTGTCAGCAAGGCTGCCGTACCAACCAGCATTGCCGTACATTTTTTGAAAATTCGTTTCATGGGCTTTCCTCCTCTATGATACATTCACGCGGACAGTCATCTGAACAAAAGGATAATTTGCTCTATTATAGCATATTCCGTTCCAAAACGCAATCCATCCCCGAAAGAAAAATAAACTGCCGTATGTTTCCCGCATTGCCAAGTCATCTGAAATGGGGAGGCTGATTCCTTCGTGATATCATAATATCGAAAAAATGTCCATACAAAATTCTGCGCGGTGCATCCCCACTTTTTCTTCCGGCAAATTTACTTGCAAACAACCGTACTTTGTGCTATAATACAGTCAAGCGATGATTGACTATTTTTTTCAGAGGTGAACTATGACCAGACCACATATCATTTGTCATATGGTGATGTCCGTTGACGGCAAGGTAACCGGAGATTTTCTCTTTCGCCCGGAATGCGCGGCGGCATCGGAAATCTACTATGAAATCAACCGGGAACTGAAATGCAGCGGTTATATCTGCGGAAGAATCACCATGGAGGGAAGCTTTACAGGCGGCTATATGCCGGAGCTGACCGCTTATCCCCCCAAAACCTCCAGAACAGATTTTATCCCGGAAACGCTGACCGGCTTCTATGCCGTCGCCTTCGATCCCAGCGGCAGACTCGGCTGGAAATCCAACCGTATCATAGATCCTGACGGGGACGCCGGTTATGACGCTGCACAGATTATTGAGGTGCTGACCGAACAGGCGGACGCGCGATATCTCAGCTATCTGGAAACCATGGAAATCCCCTATATTTTCGCGGGAGAAACAGAACTCGATGTACGGCTCGCACTCTTTAAACTCAAAAAATTCTTTGGCTGTGAAACACTCCTGCTGGAAGGCGGAAGTATGATAAACGGCGCATTCCAGCGTGCGGATGTAATCGACGAGCTGAGTCTTGTCGTGGCACCTGTGGTTGCCGACAGAAACGATAAACCCCTGTTTACAGACAGTACGCTATCGGATTATGTGCTGACGAAAACGGAAACGCGCTGCGGCACCCTCGTCGTCAGCTATCAAAGAAAAAATTCTGAGGAGGAACCCCTATGCCTAAAAAACTGACCGCATATTTTTCTGCGAGCGGTGTCACCGCAAAGGCGGCAAAAGCACTGGCGGATGCGGCAGGAACCGATCTGTTCGAAATCAAGCCTGCTGTGCCATATACCGACGCGGATTTAAACTGGCACGATAAACATTCCAGAAGCTCTGTTGAAATGAACGATCTCTCGTTCCGCCCCGAAATCGCAGAAAAACTGGAGAATATGGATGATTATGACACCATCTTCGTCGGATTCCCGATCTGGTGGTATATCGCCCCCACGATTATTAACACGTTCCTGGAAAGCTATGACCTTTCCGGAAAAAAGATTGTTCTGTTCGCCACCTCCGGCGGAAGCGGATTCGGTCAGACTGCGGAAAAACTCGCCGACAGCTGTAAAGGTGCAGAGCTGATAACCGGAAAGCTTCTGAACGGAAATCCGGATATGGACGCGCTTGCAGAATGGGCAGACAGCATCTGATGTTCTGCCGCAGCAGCAACAGCATCAGACTATGACAAATATCTTGGAAAGGATGAAGTAGACATGGCAATTCTTCTCACGGGCGGCGCGGGCTATATCGGCTCCCATACCGCTGTGGAACTGATGACAGGCGGAAACGATGTTGTAATTCTCGATGATCTCCGGAACAGCCATCCGTCAGTCATCGAACGTATCGCACATATCACAGGAAAATCTCCCGCATTCTATCAATCGGATGCTTCCGACAAAACGGCACTCCGTCTCATTTTTTCGAACCATAACATAGATGCGGTTGTCCATTTCGCAGGCTGCAAGGCAGTCGGAGAATCCGTTGAAAAACCGCTGATGTACTATCGGAATAATCTCGATACGACATTGTCGCTGCTCGAAATTATGCAGGAATACGGCTGTAACCACATCATTTTCAGCTCCTCCGCAACCGTATACAGCAAATCAAAGGACATCCCCTATACCGAAGAAAATACCGATCTCGGCTGCACCAATCCTTACGGCTGGACAAAGCTGATGAATGAACAGATTCTAACCGATGCGGCAGTTGCTGATCCGACCCTTTCCGTTGTACTGCTGCGGTATTTTAACCCCATCGGTGCACACGAATCCGGCTGTATCGGTGAACAGCCCAATGGCATCCCGAATAATCTCATGCCCTATATCACACAGGTTGCCGCCGGAATCCGCCCGCATCTCTCGGTATTCGGTGACGATTATCCCACCCCCGACGGCACCGGCATCCGCGACTATATTCATGTCGTCGATCTCGCGAAGGGACACGCCGCAGCACTGGATTATGCGCGCTGCCACAAGGGCGCTGAGATCTTCAATCTCGGCACCGGTGTCGGCTACAGCGTACTCGATGTCATCCATGCCTTCGAAGCGGCAAATCAGATCGAAATTCCCTATAAAATCGTCCCAAGACGTGCCGGCGATATCGCCGTATGCTATGCGGATACGAAAAAGGCTGCCGATTCCCTCCACTGGCACGCCGAAAAATCTCTCACGGATATGTGCCGCGATTCCTGGCGCTGGCAGCAGAGTGAATCCGCAAAACGAGAATAAGCTAAAATCAATCCAGATACGTAGATTTTTAAGATATGTATCTTTTTCCACGTGTTTTTAGAAACAGGAGAAAACAGAAGGAATTTTATGAAAACATATCATTTCTTTTAAAATTCAGGAACCGACCGGAGCATAGTTTTTATTTCTGACTTTTTTCCGCTTTGCATTGGAACCCAAACTATGCTATAATATATCCATCGTACGATACTAAAACAAATTTCATACATACAACAAAGGAGTCTATCAATGAAAAAATTCGTATCTGTTTGTCTGACCGCCGCTATGCTTTGCGCACTGACCGGATGCAGCGATCCGGATCATGTCGCCGAAACACCCGATTCCGACTCGAAATCCATCAGTACAGAACTGACCGAGGCTGTCCAAACAACAGAAACAACTAAGGCGGCACTGCCCGAAAGCAGCTCCCTCTCTCAGGCACTGGCAATCAAAATGGCGAACTGGGATCAAGGAAATGTCAATATCTCTGCGTGTGTCGAACAGGACGGTCAGGAAGTTTCTGTCATCGGATGCCAGCTCGGCAATCAGTTCGCTTTCGATATGAAAGTATCCAATTACATGGAAAATAAATTCATCTTTGATGGTTCCAAGTTCTATATGATCCATGATAAAACCAAGCAGTATGCAGAAATCGAACCGGATGCAGAGGATGTTTCTCAGGATTATAAAGCCTATTTCTTAGATGTCGCCAAAACCGCAGATCCGATTGCAACCGGAACCGAAACCATTGATGGCAAGACCTATACATTCGAAAAATTTGAAACCGAGGACGGCAGCATCTGCTACTACTTCAATGATGCCGAAGAAATCTGCTATATGCGTGATACCGAATCGAACGATATTCATATCCCCCTCACAATCGAATTCATGACCACAAAGGATACCGCGGTATTCTCCCTCCCCGACGGCTATCAGAGTATCTCGAAGGAAGAAATGCTCGGATTGATGATGAGCGATATGTTCATGATGCTCGGCGACGCACTCGGCGAAATCGACGCGGACGGCAATACAAGCTTCTCTTTTGATTCCAATGAAAACGAATGGAACACCGACTCCGATTTCACCTTCAGCTTTAGCACCGAAGACGAATAATCCGCTGCACAGACTGCAAACGCATGACAACACCTCCCCCCTTTCTGATACCATAAAATTTCAGGCTGTATACCGGGATTTCCCGATATACAGCCTTTTTTTCCATATTTCATACCTTCGGCCGCCCGACAGCCCTTCCGACCAGATCAGATCAGATTGCTGCGGTAATGGAGCATTTTATACTGTTTTGGAGTCATGCCGCTGATCCGGCGGAAGGTCGCGATGAATGCACTCTGTGACGAGAACCCAAGCGCCAGCGCAATTTCCATCGAGGAAAGCTCGGAATAGCGCAGCATATTTTCTGCCGTATGTACTTTTGCTGTGAGGATAAAGTCTTTCAGACTCTTTCCCGTTTCCTTGACAAACAGCTTCGACAGGTATGCACCGTTTACCCCGATCATTTCTGCCAGCACTTCCAGTGTCAGCTTTTCATTCAGATGTTCATGAATATAGTCAATACAGCGCCGTACATGGAGAGAGGTCGCCGCATATCGCTTCAGTTCTTTCATATGACGGGTGAAATCCAGCAGCATCTCCCCCATCAGGGAAAACAGCGCATCCTCTGTATGGCTGATATCGGCACGCTGAATATAGATATCGCTCAGCGTATAGGCAGTGTCATGGTCCAGGCCGCCTTCCACACAGACGCGTGCGATCATTGCCGTTGCAATAATCATATGATATCGGATATTGGTGATCGGATCCGCCGAAAGTACGCCTTTCCCTTCCATAAAATTTTCTTTGATGCGTGCGGCATTTTTCTGAACCTGCTCAATATCTCCGCTCTGCACCGCATAATACCGCTCAAATTCCACCTGAAATCCCATCCGACGGAATCCGGCTTCCCGATGCAGGTAAAGCTGATAATTCAAATCCTTTTTGGTATCCATTTTCCTGCGCCTCCCTCTGCGTTTATTATATCCGATTTCTGATAAAAAAGCAATCGTTTTGATAGAAATAAAGCAGGAAAATTTCTATAATATAGGCAGAGGTGAGCTTATGGCACAAACATATGATATGACACACGGAAAGGTGACTCCACTCATTCTGAAGTTCTATTTTCCGTTATTTTTTACCAGTATGCTTCAGCAAATCTATACCGTCGCCGATACCGCAATCGTCGGAAAAGGCATCGGTGACAATGCACTCGCTGCGGTCGGAAATATGTCCGCAATCACATTCCTGATCTTCGGATTCGCCATGGGACTGACCAACGGATTCTCGGTTTCCATCGCCCAGAGCTTCGGTGCCAAACAGTATGAAAAGCTCCGGCACTATATCGCATCCGCTGTCTGTCTCGCTGCCGGCATCGCCGTTCTCCTGACATTCCTCGGAACATTTTTCCTCAAGCAAATCCTCACACTGATGCAGACCGATGCGCTGATTATTCAGGACAGCCTGACCTACGGCTATATTCTGCTCGGCGGAATGACCGCGACCATCGCTTATAATCTCTGTGCGGCGATTCTTCGTGCGCTCGGCGACAGCAAAACGCCCTTCCTCGCTATCATCGTATCTTCTGTTGTCAATGTCACGCTCGATTCACTCTTTGTCTTCGTCTTCAAATTCGGCGTCGCAGGTGCCGCAATCGCAACCCTCATTGCGCAAGTCCTTTCAACATTCATCTGTCTGACAAAGCTTCTCCGGATCGACGTCATCCATCTCGAAAAACAGGATTTCTGCAGCAACCGCCCCTATTTTATGGAACTGCTGACCAACGGCATCCCTATGGCACTGATGAATTCGATTACCGCAATCGGCTGTATCGTCATCCAGTTCTTCGTCAACGGCATGGGCATTCCCTATGCATCCGCTTATTCCGCCTGCAACAAGTATATCAACCTCTTTATGCAGCCCGCCTGTACGGCAGGTTATGCGGCTTCCTCCTTTATCAGTCAGAATTATGGCGCAAAACAATACCGCCGTATCAAGGAGGGCTTAAAGGTCTGTATGTCAATCGCTGCCATCGGTTACCTGATTTTCGGTACGGCAATGGTATTCTTCCCCCGCCAGCTTGCACTCCTGATGCTCAACGAAGAAGAATCCATCGCCCTCGCCATGCAGTATCTCCCCATCAGCGGACTCCTTCTCTTCGCGGTAGATTTCCTCTTCGTCGTCCGCAGCGCCGTTCAGGCAATGGGACATCCGACCATTCCGATGATCTCCGGAATCGCCGAAATGGCAATGCGTGTGATTATGGTAATTCTCCTCCACGATATCTTCGGATTCCGTGCAACAGCAATCGCAGAAGCTTCCGCATGGGTTGCGGCGTTCCTCTTAAACGGAATTGCACTCCACCATTATCTTCGTGGACTTTTCAAGCAGCATCCCCATCTCCCCTTCTGGCACAAACATACCTGTGATTCCGCGCACGCGAACGCATAATTGATTGATACAACCTCTTTTCCATCATGCAAAACGAACGAAGTGTCAAAGCTTCGTTCGTTTTGTTTTGATATCAGAATCTGCAAACAGGCAAAAAAAGACACCCCCACCATTCTTACAGCAGGGGTGATTCCCATAAAACAAATCATGAGAGTTCAGGAAAAGGGTCTTGGGGAAGGGAAGAGTACACGATGTGATTCGAGGCTTACGCTTCCTCGGTCACTTCGTCTTCAACAATTTCTTCGTCTGCTGTGTCATCTTCCGATACTTCTTCCTTCACTTCATCTCTGAGGTGCGGAGGAATCGGTGCATCAGCAGGCGGCTCGGGCTTTACCGGTGCAATCGGTGCTTCCGGCTTTACAGGCGGCTCGGGCTTTGTGCCGTCATCTTCCGGCTTTACCGGAGGCTCAGGCTTTGTGCCGTCATCTTCCGGCTTTACCGGTGCTTCCGGCTTAACCGGCTCTGCAAAGACATGATCTGCACAGTATGCAAACCACTCAGCCTTTGCGTCATCATCGACGAAATCCTGTGCTTCCAGATCAAATACGCTCTTTGCAAGCTCTTTGACGGTTACAGGCTTTACCGGAGGCTCAGGCTTCTCGGTCTCGTCTGCAACAGGCGGCTCAGGCTGTGTGCCGTCATCCTCAGGCTTTACCGGAGGTTCCGGCTTCACCGGCTCTGCAAAAACATGATCTGCACAGTATGCAAACCACTCAGCCTTTGCTGCATCATCAACGAAATCCTGTGTATCCGGATCAAATGTGTTCTTAACCATCTCTTTGATACCGATATGCTTCTTCGGAGCTTCCTTATCAGCTTCCGGCTTTTCTGCATCTTCGGTTTCGGAATCTTCGATGACCTCGTCTTCAACGACTTCGTCCTCGACAACTTCATCCTCAACAACTTCATCTTCGATGACTTCGTCTTCGGTCACTTCATCTTCAACGACTTCGTCCTCAACGACTGCATCATCTTCTGCTTCGTCTTCGGTCTCGGTCACGATGGTGGTGGATTCGCCCGCATCCTGCTTCGACTCCGCCTGGTTGTTTGCAAATGCATACACACCGGTCGAAGTCGTCAGGACTGCGATTGCAGCAACAGCGGCTAAGAGATTCTTGCTTTTCATAGTATACGCTCCTTCATGTAAATATTTTTTCTTCTATTCCACTCCGATTGGAGTAAAATGAACGGGGATAGGGAACACTGCACAAAGCAATCGAATGTATGGATTCACAAAGTGTGCTCTGTCCATGCGGTTTCAGTGCTTGCTTTGTGCGGTGTTTTTTGTGGGGTCTGTTTACAGTTTACGAAGCGTATGTTTCAAAAGTGGGGTCTTACAGAATTTTTTCAAAAAAATTTTTATTCGGTTTCCTCCGTGTGTGATTCCGTCAGATCCGCGTCCTCTAAAACTGATGTATCTTCATGTATTTCTTTGGATTCTTCCGATGTTTTCTCAGGCTCTGGCAGTTCGGGAGAAATCGGATGCGTTGGATGCGGCTTCGGTGCGGCAGGCGGCTGCGGATGCGGCGGACGAACAATTTCCTCTGCATCTTCCGATGATTCATCGGACGGTTTCTCCGTGCCGAGCGGTTCATCGGGTGTCACACTCGGATTCTCTTCGGCAGTAGGCGGCTCTGCATCTGCCGGCGGCGGATTCTCTCCGATCGGCGGCGTCGGCTTTTCGGGGTCTGTATCCATCGGCGGCTGCGGCTTTTTCCCCGTCTCATTCTTCGGACCTGCCGTTGTTTCATCGTCATGTTTGGGTGCGGACGGCTTTTCTTTCGGATCACTCTGCGGCGGCTTCGGATCGGGATTCTCACCCGGCTGCGGCTTTGTACCGGCGGTCGGTTTTTCCGGCTTTTCGGAATCACCATCCGGTTTCACCGGCGGTTCCTTCATCCCCGGCTTTGTCCCCGGCTTTCCGTCCGGCGGCAGCACATTCACTTTCAGATTCAGATCGGATAATCCATTTTCATAATTCGATTTGAGCGTATCATAATCTTCGGATTCCTTCGCGGATATATATAAATCAAACGTATCCCCGTCCGAAATATATCCTTTCGAAATCTCAATCTCCAGCAGTTCATTCGCAACCGTCAGCTGATCTTTTCCCTTGCCGCTGTAATGCTCCAGTATCTCCGTCCCGTATGCGTCATCGCTTTCGACCGAGATCACTTCACCCTTCTGATTGATATCCATCCTGAACTTTGCTTCCGTCAGTATCATCACGACAGAGTCCGTCTTCAGATTCTTTGCATAGTACTGATACGCGCCGAAGCCTACCGCGAAACACGCGGCTGCTGCGGCGGCGGTTCCGAGAATCATCCGGATCTTCGGCTTCGATTCCTCTCTTTCCTCCATCAGAATCGGGTCGTCCACAACCTGACCGACCGTATAGCGGAGATTCGCAGCTTTTACAAAACGTGACGCGTCATCCATCAGGATTACATATGTGTCATGACATTCCATTACAATATAGCTCATGATTCTCCTCCTCTCTCTAAAACCTGTATAATATGCCCCCACAAGATTTCATAATGATTCGCACAAATCAGCAGCAATGCCACCAGATACCGACGATGCCGCTCCAGCGGCTTCCGTTCTACCCCTGCACCCTCTGCGATTTTTGCGAGCGGTACACGCTTTGTACGAAGAAATTCCGATAAAATATCCGGATTCCCCTTCGCATACAAAATCGCTTTCCGACAGATTTTCATGGTACGCTGACGCTGGGGGGAATCTTCCGTGACATCTGTCATCGAAATCCCGAATTCCGCCATCTGGGCGGAAAGCATCGTAATTTCCTGCTCTGTCGCCTCGCGCAGCTCTCCGCTCTCATACTGATTCTTCGGATCCGGTATCGTCTCCGCAAGCGGCTGCTGGGATTCATTCGGCTCGTCCAGTGAGATATGGCCTTTATTCCGGCTTTCCCTTCGGTAATTGTCAATCAGCCGATTCTTGATTTGCAGTGCAGCAAACTTCAGAAATGAGCCGCGCCGGATCGAGTATTTACAGATCGACTCGTAAAATGCGAACATCGCGATACTCAGCTCGTCATCTTCCGGATTCGGCGGCCGCTTCAGAAATTTTGCGGTTTCTGACTTGATAAAGGGCATATAAGATGCAATCAATTCGTCTGCGGCACGACTGTCTTTTTGGGCAAGACAGACCTGCTGTACAATCCGGTGTGCAGTCGAATCCATATCCACCCCTCCCTTGATTACATATAGTTTACGAACGTCCTTCAGACAAATCGGGGTATCTCCTGTTATTTTTTTGAAATACCCGCTGCGGCCTTATTATGTATGCTGTTTCCGGAATTGTTTGGGCGTGATGCCGCGGCTTCGCTTAAAGCTCTTGATCATATGGCTGCAATCCGAAAAACCGGTTTCCTGACTGATATAATTGAGGTCGAAATCCGTAAAGAGGAGGGACTCCTCAACCTGGAACAGCCGCATCGTTTCGATATATGCCTTACAGCTCTTTCCGTAAATCTCCTGAAACCGCTTCGCAAAATACGAATAGCTCATCCCGCACCGCTCCGCCAGCTCCTGTACACGGATTCCGTCACAGATATGTGCGTCAATAAATTCGGTGATGCTGTAAATATCATTCTGGGAATCTTCCGCGAAGGTTTCGCTGTCCACAGAAAATCCCTGCGCCTGCCAATGCCGGAGCATCTGGACCAGAAGCGTATAGATCTTCGACCGCACAATCAGGTCATAGCCATAGTTCTTGCTGCGGATTTCTTCCACACATTCCAAGAACAGCTCTGCATAATCCTCCTTTTGCTGGAAAGACTTCGGGAAAACCGGCTGCATTCCTCGCTTCTCCGCACATCGGAAAATACTCCTGAGCTTCGGCGCATAGCTCGAAGTCGCACCCATCTGGTTGATATCGAATTTCATCCCCAGGTATTTCAGCGGCTTTTCATCCACACCATAGATTGCGTGCACGGATTTCGGGTGGAACAGCATCAGATCCCCTTTTTCCAGAATATAGTGCTGCTCGCCGCTCTGCATCCGTGCGCTGCCCTCCTCGATGAAGATGATTTCCATAAAATAATGCCAGTGCGGCTTCACCGGAAACGGCATCGTCGCCGTATCGTAATCAAAACATTCTATCGGGGTTTCCAGAATATCGCTGCTTTCAAATAAATGGTACATATTCCGCTCCTTCAAAATAGTTTTTTACAATTTTCGGGTATGATTATTATAGCACATTGTTTTCAAAAATGCTATACTATTTTCAGATTCGAATACAGAAAAAGGAGAATCTTATGAATTCATTCAACTTTTACAGCCCGACTGAATTTGTATTCGGTCAAGATACCGAAAATCAGTCCGGTTCCCTGGTCAAAAAATATGGCGGAAGCCGCGTCCTCGTCCACTACGGATCCGGTTCTGCTGTCCGCTCCGGCCTCCTCGGAAGAGTCACCGATTCTCTCGAACGTGCCGGTTTGACCTATATCCTGCTCGGCGGCGTTCAGCCCAATCCGCGTGATACCAAGATCCGCGAGGGTATTGCCATCTGCAAGCAGGAAAATATCGACTTCATCCTCTCTGTCGGCGGCGGTTCCTGTATCGACAGCTCCAAAGCCATTGCGCTCGGCGCACTCTATGACGGGGATTTCTGGGATTTCTACGGCACGGGAAAACCGGTGGAGCGTGCGCTCCCCATCGGCACCGTCCTCACCATTGCCGCCGCAGGAAGCGAAGGCTCGGGTGCTTCCGTTGTCACCAAGGAAGACGGCATGGAAAAACGTGATACAGGTTCCGACCTGCTGCGTCCGAAATTTTCTGTCCTCAATCCCGCGCTCATGTTCACGCTCCCCGCTTACCAGACTGCCTGTGGTGCAACCGATATTATGGCGCACGTTTTCGAACGCTACTTCACCACAACCCCCGAAGTCGAGGTGACCGACCGCCTTTGTGAGGCAATCCTCCTGACGATGATTAAGGAAACGCCCCGCGTCATCGAAGATCCCTGCAACTACGACGCTCGCGCTAATATCATGTGGGCAGGCACGGTCGCACATAACGATATCGTCGGCGTCGGCAGAGCACAGGACTGGAACAGCCATGGCATCGAGCATGAACTTTCAGGCCTCTATGACTGTGCACACGGCGCAGGTCTTGCTGTTGTGATGCCGGCATGGATGGAATATGTTATGGATACCGATGTGATGCGCTTTGCACAGGTCGCTGTCCGCGTCTGGGGCTGTGAGATGGATTATGCACATCCCGAAAATACCGCCCGTGCAGGTATCCGTGCATTCCGCACCTTCCTCCACAACATCGGAATGCCCATCAATTTCGCAGAGCTCGGCGCAAAGGAAGAAGATATTCCGCTCCTCGTCGAAAAGCTCGGTATCGGTGACGGCGTCAGAAACGGCTTCCGTCCGCTCAATGCGGAAGATGTCACCAGAATCTATCAGATCGCTGCACACGCTTCTCTTTAATCCAATGAATCGAGGAAGTTTATGAAAGCTTTATTTATCGGCGGTACCGGTACGATCAGTATGGCAATCACCAGACTCGCTGCTGCGCAGGGCTGGGAAATGTATCTGATAAACCGCGGCAGCCGCTCCGAAGAACTGCCCGAAGAAGTAAAGGTGCTCTCTGTCGATATCAATGACGAGGCTGCTGCCGCAAAGCTGCTGGATGGGATGCAGTTCGATGTGGTCTGTGATTTCATCGGATTCGTTCCCGAACAGCTCGAACGTGATTATCGCCTATTCTCCGGAAAAACAAAGCAGTTTATGTATATCAGCAGTGCTTCCGCTTACCATAAGCCCCTCAGGGATTACCGCATCAACGAGGGTACGGCTCTCGCAAATCCCTACTGGAAATATTCCCGCGATAAGATTGCCTGTGAGGATTTCCTCATGAAAATGTACCGCGAGAACGGCTTCCCTGTCACCATTATCCGCCCAAGCCACACCTTCGATGAACGCTCCGTTCCCCTCGGTGTGCACGGAACCGGCGGCAGCTGGCAGGTCGTCAAGCGGATGCTCGAAGGAAAGCCTGTCATCATTCATGGCGACGGCACCTCCCTTTGGACAATGACATTTAACCGCGATTTCGCAAAAGGCTTCGTCGGTCTGATGGGCAACTGTCACGCAATCGGTGAGGCGTTCCAGATTACAACCGATGAAACACTGACCTGGAATCAGATTTATCAGGCAATCGCTGACGCGCTCGGCGTTACACTGAAACCCTATTATGTACCGTCGGATTTCCTGATGGCTGTCAGCAATTATGACTTCGAAGGCTCGCTCATTGGTGATAAAGCCAATTCTGTTGTCTTCGATAACCGGAAACTAAAGCTTGCGGTTCCGGGATTCTGCCCCGAATACCGCTTTGACCAGGCTGTTCGGATTACCATCGACTATGTCCTTTCTCACCCCGAATGTCAGGTGGACGATCCCGAATTCGACGCTTGGTGCGACCGCGTGATCGCAGCACTGGAGACTGCAAAAGCTTCCCTTCAGTCCTGACACGCACACTCACACGCATTTACCTCCCTTGATTGAGGGATTGATCGGAACCGATTGCGCGATGTCCGTATTCTTGCAGCACCCTCGCAACATACGGCGGTATCTGTGGTTTTGCAGCCACAATAAACCACCCGTACCGAATCGCCCGGATACCTCCTCCGTTCAATTCCGCCACACAGCAATGGTTGGACTTGACTTCAATGCTTGATACAGAGAGAGGGCTGTATTGAGCATTGAAGCCGACCAATGCTGGTTTCTTTTGATTCAAGTGCGTTTTGCAGCTTGAAAAAAGGGGATTGGAATCTGATTTCTTCGGTCGGATTCCCAATTTGCTGTGACAGGGCTTGTACCTCCCCTGTCACGGCGCAATTGTACATCCTCTATTTCCTCCATTGTGAACTCTGCGTAACGATGTCACGCATCATTGTTACGGAGTGCCCCTATATTGATTTTTATTGCTCTTCCCATTTTCCCCGTTTGAGTTTTCAAATGGGGGATTTTTTTGTCCTTTAGACGTTTTCTGCGCCCATATCGCTCGTTCTCCGAAAGAATTGTTCATTCCAACGAAAAATCAACCGATGCCGCCTCAATTCCTTGCAAAGCCTTTGTTTTGGTGGTATAATACATGGGTTCAGACCCGGCATTTTTTCTATTTATCATCCGCCTGATACGGCGGAATTCGAAAAGGAGTATCTTCATGAAACGGCTGCTCTGCTATCTTCGTGATTATCGGAAAGAAGCAATCTGTGCCCCGGTTTTTAAAATCCTCGAAGCTTCCTTCGAGCTTTGTGTCCCACTGGTTGTCGCCGCGATGATTGATAACGGCATTCCGAATGCCGACCGTCCGTATCTCTGGAAAATGTGTCTGATTATGGTGCTGCTGGGCGTCGTCGGACTGACGAGTACGCTCTTTGCGCAATTCTTCGCCGCAAAAGCTGCGACAGGTTTCAGCGCAAAGCTCCGCCATGCCATGATGGCGCATATCCAGAAACTCTCCTACACCGATCTCGACCGCATCGGCACTTCTACCCTCATCACCCGTATGACAAGCGATGTCAATCAGGTGCAGAATGGTGTGAATCTCGCACTGCGGCTGCTCCTGCGCTCCCCGTTCATCGTTTTCGGTGCGATGATTATGGCATTTACAGTCGATGTGAAATGTGCGCTGGTATTTGCCGCCGCCATCCCCCTCCTCTCGATTGTCGTATTCGGAATTATGCTCCTCACAATCCCACTCTACCGCAAGGTACAGTCTCAGCTCGATACGGTCACTGACCTGACACGCGAAAACCTCACCGGCTTCCGCGTCATCCGTGCATTCCGAAAAGAAGCGGACGAGATCAAACGATTCTGTGTACAAAACGAAATCCTGATGAAAATGCAGAACCGTGTCGGCTCCATTTCTGCACTGATGAATCCGCTGACCTATGTCATCCTGAACGGTGCGGTCATTGCACTGCTGTATATCGGTGCACTCCGCGTCGATTCCGGTATCCTCTCTCAGGGTCAGGTCGTTGCACTCTATAACTATCTCTCCCAGATTCTCGTAGAGCTCATAAAGCTCGCAAGCCTTATCATTACCCTTACAAAAACCGCTGCTTGTGCAAACCGTATCGCGGATATGCTCGAAACAGGCGGCTGCACCGAAACAGAACCCGATATGCCGGAGCTTTCCGAAAAGGGTACTGTTGTCTTTGAGAATGTATCACTGACCTACGAGGGCGCGGGTGACGCTTCCCTTACCGGCATCTCCTTCTCCGCAAAACAAGGGGATGTCATCGGTATCATCGGCGGTACGGGTGCCGGAAAATCCTCTCTCGTGAATCTCATCCCACGATTCTATGAGCCGACCTCCGGTACGATCCGTATCAACGGCATCGACAGCAGACAATTCCCAAAAACCGAACTGCGTGCCCGTATCGGCGTCGTTCCGCAGCGTGCGGTTCTCTTTAAGGGCACAATCCGCGAAAATCTCCGCTGGGGAAATGAACACGCAACCGATGCGGATTTCTCCGAAGCACTCCGTATCGCGCAGGCTGCAGATGTCGTCGCTTCCAAGCCCCTCGGACTCGAAGAACCAATCTCCGAAAATGGCAGCAATCTCTCCGGCGGTCAGCGTCAGCGGCTGACGATTGCGCGCGCACTCATCCGCAAGCCCGAAATTCTGATTCTCGACGACAGCGCCTCTGCACTCGATTACGCAACCGATGCCGCGCTCCGAAAGGCGCTTCGCAGCATCCCAGACCAGCCGACTGTATTTCTGGTCTCCCAGCGTACCGCTTCCATCCGCTTTGCCGATCAGATTCTTGTGCTGGATGACGGTGAACTCGCCGATATCGGTACCCATGACGAGCTGCTCGCACGATGCCCGATCTATCAGGAAATCCACTACTCTCAATTTCCAAAAGGAGGTGCAGGCAATTGAGTACAAAGCTTTCTGACCGTATGCATACATTCAGCCGTCTTCTCAAGCTCCTCAAAGGCTCAAAAAAATGGATGCTCCTTTCGCTGCTCCTCTCGCTCGCGGCGGTCGCGCTCACCCTCTATCTTCCGATTCTCGTCGGTGATGCGATTGACTTTATGATTGCGGCAGGTCAGGTGGATATGCCGTCGATCGTCCGTATCCTTATCCTCATCGGCGTTTCTGTATGCATCACCGCACTCTCCCAATGGCTCATCGGTATCCTCAGCAACAAAATTACCTATGCTGCGGTCGCCGATATCCGTGAACGCGCAATCCGGAAAATCGAGGCACTCCCCGTCTCCTATCTCGATTCCCATGCTTCCGGCGATATCCTCAGCCGCGTCATTGCTGACGCCGATACGGTTGCAGACGGTCTTCTCCTCGGATTTACGCAGTTCTTTACCGGAATTATGACCATCCTCGGTACGCTGCTGTTTATGCTCTCTATTCATATTCCGATTACCCTGCTGGTTGTCGTGATGACACCGCTTTCCTTCTTCGTCGCAAAATTTATTGTCTCAAAAACCTACCACCTCTTCCAGAAACAGGGTGATACACGCGCCGAACAGACTGCCTTTCTCAACGAAACAATCACCAATCAGCGTGTAGTACAGGCGTTCGGTCATGAGGATGAAGTGCTCGAAACCTTCGATGATATGAATGCACGGCTGACGGAATGCACCCTCAAGGCGACCTTCTTCTCCTCCCTCACAAATCCCTCCACCCGCTTTGTCAATGCACTCGTTTATGCTGCGGTCGGAATTACCGGCGCGCTCGCGGCGGTTTCCGGTAACATTTCTATCGGCGGACTGAGCTGTTTTTTAAGCTACGCCAACCAGTATACAAAGCCCTTCCATGAAATCTCCGGCGTTATGACTGAGCTCCAGAATGCCATGGCATATGCCGATCGGATCTTCCGCTTCCTCGACCAGCCCGAACGGCCTGCCGATATTCCCGATGCACGCGTTCTCGAAGATGCAGACGGCAATGTATGCTTTGAGGATGTATCGTTTTCCTATGTTCCGGAACGCCCGCTCATTACCGACTGTAATCTCCGGATTCTCCCCGGCCAGCGTGTTGCAATCGTCGGCCCGACCGGATGCGGAAAAACAACACTCATGAATCTCCTGATGCGGTTTTATGATGTTACCGACGGCTCGATTTCCGTTGACGGCTCCGATCTCCGCGAAATCACACGCGACAGCCTCCGTAAGAATTTCGGCATGGTCTTACAGGAAACATGGCTTTCCGGCGCATCCATCCGCGATAATATCCGCATGGGCAAGCCCGACGCATCCGAAGAAGAAGTGATTGCTGCGGCAAAAGCCGCCCACGCCCATAGCTTTATCCGCCGGCTTCCACAGGGCTATGATACTGTGATCTCCGATAAAACAGGCGGCCTTTCTCAGGGACAGCGTCAGCTTCTTTGTATCGCACGCCTTATGCTTGCCCTTCCCCCGATGCTGATTCTCGACGAAGCAACCTCCTCCATCGACACACGCACCGAACAAAAGATCCAATCGGCTTTCCAGACAATGATGCAGGGGCGTACTTCCTTTATCGTTGCGCACCGCCTCTCGACCATCCAACAGGCTGACCTCATCCTTGTCATGAACAACGGCAATATCATCGAACAGGGCAATCATGACACCCTCATTGCACAAAACGGCTTCTATGCAAAGCTCTTCCAGAGCCAGTTTGCACCGTAATTCGATCCCTTTTTTCACGATGATCCCCTCTGTGATACAGTATTTGTATACAGAGGGGATAATCTTTTATTCATTTCACAATGTTTTTGTTATTTGTGCACAACAGCTCCAGCTCTTTTTGTGTAGCACTACAAAATTTATTCAAGACTATGGAAATTTTCGGTATAATGTGTTATAATATCGGTATGACACAGTGCGACTTATCTAAAATTTACCACGAAAGGATGAAATGAACATGAAACAACGAATGCTCGCAATTGCTGCTGCTGCCTGTATCGCGATTCCGTCCCTTCCGGTCGGTCTCGTCGATGAAATAAAGGTATCTGCCGCAGGAGAACTCGGCGCTATCACCGCGGATTATGCGGAGCTCCTCGGATGCTCTGTTGTCCTCGATGCCGGTATCAGCCTGAACTATGTCCTCGCTGTCGGTGCTTCCATGGATGCGAATATGCTCGATTCCGCATACATGGAATTCCAGATCGGAAGCGATGAGACAACCAAACAAACCGTCTATCTCAAGAATCTGACGCCGCAGACAATTCAGGAAAAGACCTGCTATATCATTCCGTACAGAATCGTCGCCCGTCAGATGAACGATACGGTTTCCGCAAAGCTCGTCATCAATGACAGCCTCCAAAGCGATGCATTCAATTATTCTATCAAAGAATATGCCGATGTCATCCTCGCGGAAGACAGCACCTATTCCCCTGCATCCAAACGTATCGTCCGCGCAATGCTCGACTACGGTACCAGCTCACAGAAATTCTTCAGCTATCAGACGGATGCACCGGCAAACGGCGGCTCAGATCTCTCCAATGTGCCGAGCGAAGTACCCGAATCCTATAAAATTCAGCAAACCGGTACGATTCCGGAGGGTCTCCAATATTACGGCATGAGCCTTCTGCTCCGCTCCAATATCGGTATGCGGCAGTATTTCATGCTCTCCGAGGGACACGATATCAGCGAATATCAGTTCTCTTACATGGATAATGGTTCGGTTGTCCCGGTAACACCGGAACTCAACGGCGATCTGTACTATGTTGAAATTCCCGATATTCCCGCAAAAGAACTGACGACTGCCTTTCCGGTTTCGATCGGCTCCGGCTACACTGTGACTGCCTGCGCACTCAGCTACGCCACCGAAAGCTACGCACAGGGCAATGCAAAGCTCGATGAAGTTCTGCGCGCAATGTATGGCTATAATCTCTCCGCAGTAGATTATGATACCTATATGTCTTATACGCTTGACGAATTCGATGGCCTTATCATCAACGAGGTCTGTTCTTCGAATTCCAACGGCTTAATGGACTGCAACGGCAAATATCCCGACTGGGTTGAAATCTATAACGGAACCGGTAAACGCATCCCCCTCGAAGGTCTTGGATTCTCGAACGGCACTAAAAAGAAATTCAAGTTCACATTCGAAGAAAACCGCTGGAGCGAACCGGGCGAATATATCATTATCTTCTGTGATAAGGATGAGGACGATAACCTGATGAACGGCGAGTATCATGCACCGTTCAATATCAGCGCAAAAGAAGAAGGCGAAGACCTCTTCCTTACACATCCCGATTACGGCGAAATCCAGTTCCTCCATGTCCCTGCGATTGACTCGGATATTACATACGGTAAGGTCGCAGACGCCGATGAAGCATACGATTTCCTCACGCCGACTCCCGGCCAGCAGAACAGCTTTGCTGAGAGTGTTCTCGTTCTCTCCGAGCCGACGTTCTCTAAGGAAGCAGGTTTCTATACCGACGCTTTCGATCTCGAAATCAGCCTTCCGACAGATGCTCCGTCCGGCACAAAAATTATCTATACGCTAGACGGCTCCGAACCGACACTCGAAAACGGTACGCAGGTTGACAATCAGGCGATCATTCCGATTACCGATATGGCAACAGCCAAAAACTTCCTGAGTGCACAGAAAAATTATTGTATCAACAATGAAACTCGCCAACCTGATAATTTCACACCGTCTGATGAAAATGTACCGAAAGCTGTCGTTGTAAAAGCCGCTTGTATGAAGCTTGACAGCAAGAATCAGCCGGTACTCAGCCATACCACAACCCATACCTATTTCATCAACAAGGAAAATATACTGGGTACGGGTATGCACGTCATCTCCCTCGTATCCGATCCTGATAACTTTATTGACCCCGAAACCGGTATCTTTGTCACCGGCAATATGTATGACGATTATCTCGAATCGGCAAACGGCCAATTCGAATACGAATCTTATGACCCGAAGAACCCCACCAACTATAACCAGCGCGGCCGTGACTGGGAACGCGAAGTCACAATGCAGGTATTTAATAAGGACGGCATCCTCCAGTATTCCGATAATGTCGGTCTTCGTGTCTCCGGCAACGCAACCCGTTCCTATGTCCAGAAGAGTCTCAATCTCTACGCACGCAAAGACTACGGCAATTCCAAGATTAAATATGCGTTCTTCCCGAATCTCGTAGATATCAACGGAAAGGCAATTGATTCCTTTGATAAGCTCACCCTCCGAAACGGCGGTAATGACTTCGATAAGGCTCGTATCCGCGATGATATCATCCATGAAATGTCGGGCGATCTGGCATTCGATACCCTCGCGAAATGCGATACCCTCGTTTTCATCGACGGTGAATTCTGGGGCTACTACTCGCTTCAGGAAAAGCTCGACGAAGAATATGTATCCTCCCACTACGATATCAAGACCGGCAATATCACAGTCCTGAAATGCGGCGATGATCCGGCAGAATATAACGATTATATCCGCGAATACCTCGACTATGCAAAGCTCGCTGCAACACTGGATATGACCGATCCCGATAATTATGCAGAATTCTGCAGCAAGGTGGATATCGACAACTTCATCGACTATGTCGCAACCGAAGCCTATATTGGCAACTATGACTGGGCAAACGAGCTTGGAACCAATAACTGGTTTATGTGGCGTTCCAATGAGGCAGATCCCGAAAACGAATACGCCGATCAGAAATGGCGGTTCTCGCTCTACGATACCGAATTCTCGACTGCAATCTACAATGACTCCAGAGATTCGGTTGACAGCAATTTCTTCGATATCATTAAGAGATGTACCGAAGAAGGCAACCTCGGTCAGATCTTCCTCCAGCTCATCAAAAATACTGATTTCGCAACAAAGTTCGAAACCCGATACAAGGAAATCGGACACGCCAACTTCAACGCTGGCAAAGTCAATCCCGCGATTGATGCACGTACTCAACGCCTTGCAGATGCAATCGAAATGACGAACGCTCGCTTCGGCATCAGCGCAATGAACGAAGGCGAAATGAACCGACTGAAGGATTTCTTCACCAACCGTTATGACCACGCAGTATTCTGGCTCGAAATCCTCCTCGGTAAGGCAAGTTATCCGGAACAGGGTACGCTTGTAGACGGCAACATCGAATGGGGCTTCAGTGCAGGTGACAACGGAGACGCTTCCTTCCAAAAACTGGATGATGGCACCGGATTCCAGGTCGTTGTCAAGAAGCCAGGTGACAATACCTGGTCGATTCAGGCAAGACATGGCGGATTCACACTCTACAACACCTGTACATACAAAGTCTCCTATACCCTGCAAACGACTGATGGTGCTGAAATAATAGCCTATGTCATGATGGACGGCGGCGCGTATGACGAGTACCTCACCAAGAAGTATACCGGTGCGGTCAATCAAGAGATCACCGAACAGTTTACGATGAACAGCACTTGTCAGAATGCTCGTATCAGCTTTGACTTTACTGCTCCCGGCACCTACACGATTACCAATGTCAAGCTCGAGCGTGTCAACACTCCCACCGAATAAGCCTTTTCGAATGCAATTCATTCTTCCTTTCTGAGCAGCAACCTGCTTGTACCATCGGGTACAGGCAGGCTGACTGCTTTTCCAACGCACAAAAAGAATCCCATTGGCTGCTCACAGCCAATGGGATTCTTCAGATTCTTTTTCGGGACAGCAGGAAATTTACCAATCCCAATCTTCTAAAAATCTTCCGGTTTTTGCACGAAGAGACTCGCCGCGCTGCTTACAGATTTCGTTGAGCGCCGCAATCACAATCAGCACAATACCAATCAGCAGGAGGAAAATCCACCATCCAATTTCCGGAAACAGCTTCATCCGCAGGTAGAATGCAACCGCAATCAGCGAGATTCCACCCAGCAAAAACCATTTTTTCTGCTTCGTAAAGAACGACACGATGAAAATACCGAGCGCCGCAATCATAACCGTCAGCAAATCAGCTGTTTTCGTACTTTCGATGGCACCAACACCAAGTGCAAGCATCGAATAAACGCCTGCCAGAAACAGTGCGATCCCGCCAACCTTCTTGCCGTAAAGCTTTCTGAGTACGAATGTAAATGCAATCAGCGGCAGAAGATGTGCTTTTCCGGAGAGATACGTTTCCTCGAAATTGAACTGCGGGAAAATCCAGCAGGCTATCATCACACAAGCGGATGCACAGGTAATCAATCGGCGCCGATATGTAAATTCTTTCGTCAGGAAACAGAACTGGAACAGGTAGCCTGCGAGCATGAATACCCACGCAAAATGAATCCATCTCCACTGGGTATCGCCAAGATAACTGCTGAACATCGCCGCTATGACAAACCAGAGCAGCGTCATTCCACCTGTAATCGTAAGGGATTTTGCACGCCGCGGCTGCGACGGTACAAGCAGAATTCCAAGATAACAAAATACCGTGAGCAAAACGACTGTTACAAGAATCCATACCGTAAGCCGCACATCTGTTACGACAATGCTTTCGAAGGATATGTTCCGCAGTGCTTCCATCGCCAGAATCCATGCGCCGCCGCACAAAGACGGCAATGCAATATCGGTTTTCTTTGTCGCAAGCCATCCAACCACGCAAAGGAGCAGGGTGAACAGAAGATAGAGCGTCTGCCAGCTTTCACGCTCTGCCCAGTTCAGACACAGCGCATCATATACCGCTGCGGCGGGCAGCAGGTATCTCGCGGTCCGGATCACGGATTCCTCTGCAACAACCTGTATCCGCTTTTTCTGAAGCAGAATTGATGTCACGCCCAGTATCAGCAGCCAGATTCCGGCAAACATCCGGATACCAAAATCTGACACGGAATCAAACACATAGCTCTCAAAGAAACAGCCCGTTGCCTTCGTCAGCATCAGAACTGCCCACGCAAACCCCAAGGTACTGACCAGCTTCTTGCCATGTCCAGAGAAAATCCGCCAGACAAGCAGGTATGCTGCCGCACTCATCAATATCAGACAGATCGGATACAGCTTTTCATCCGTCCAGCGAACCGATATCAGGGCAAAGATCGGCGGAACAAGGAATGCGCCAAAAGCAATCCGCCGCACCGAATGGAATTTCTCTCTTGTCGTATAATAAACCAGAAATCCCAGTATGTAAGATGCCGCACTCCAGATCAGTACATGAACCGCGCTGTCGAGTGACTGGAAGGTAGTATAATCCATCAACGACAGCGATATGAGTAGAGTAACCGCGGAGCATACTGCATGGAAATGCTGGGAAAGTTTTCGGGTACCGTGTTCGAGGGCAAGATAGAAGAACAGGAGCACACATACAATCGACAAGGCAAATGCAAGGTTCGCCTGCCACGCGTCATCAAACACCGTAGCGATTGAGATTGCAGAAGCAACTGTGGAAATCGGAAATACGAAATCTGCAAAAACCGAACGCAGAGATCTGACTGCACGGAAAACACCGAAGAACAGCAGGTACAGAAGCGGAATCAGGAAATACAGAAGATATTGCTGTTCCGACGGAACATACGAATCCAGAAATACGGCAGCGCCCATCCCCAGCAAACAAGCTTCTGCGGCAGAATATCCGCGCAGCATCGCTTTCGATTCGCGAAGCGTCGGAAGCAATGTCGCACCCAGCAGAATCAGATTGGACGCGAGAATTTCCCACGGATAGCCGTGATCGCTGACCGTATGCTCAAACAGACCGATCATGCCGATCACAGACACCGTATAGAATGCACCACGGAACCCATACTGTACGTGCTGAGGGACTGCTTCGTGCAGAGAAAGCAGAAGCGTGAAGACTGCACAGAATACGGCTGCGATCGTCACAATCGTAATATCGCGCATCGAATAAATCCCGTTATCTGTCATCGGAGAAAGGAGCTGGATCACAGAACCAAAACTCAGACAGGTGACAGGAATTGCCGCAAAGCCTTTCAGATAACGGAACGAAAGCGGCGTCAGGAAGCTGACCGCCAGCAAACAACCGGAAATGCCATAGAAAAATACATTCTCTCCGGGGTGAATCAGCGCACCCGGCAAAAGTATGAATGCTGTCACGAGCGAAAACAGCGGCAACGGTGTGCTGATCGGAAGCGGCAGACGCTCGGAAAGCGGCCGCGCCGCCAGATTCAGCGCAAGTGCATAAACTGCCAGTGCAATCGCCTGATACGCAAAATCCTTGCATACAGCACGCGTCAGCCAGAAATAGCTGAGCGTCATACCGCATAGGAATAATACGCCCCAGACTGTTTTCCGATAAATCCGAACTGCAATCAGGGCGATGATTGTGAACGCCGCAAAGGAAAGCATCATCAGCCATGGATTGGATGCGCCCGATAGGGAGGACCCGAATAGTTCGAGATAACCTGCTGCCCAGACGGAGATCGGAAGAAACGCACTGCCAAGAATATAAAAGGCTGTGCCGGTACGATCAAGCTTCCAGATTTTATGTGCAAGTGCAGATGTTCCGAAAAAGAGAACGCTGCCTGCGCCAAGAATCGTCAGCCGTCCGCCTGCACCAAGACTTTCCCATGTTGTACGGATAAATAACATCGCCGCGAGAATGACAAAAACAACGCCCACCATCAGCATCACACTGATTGCAGAAATCTTGAACTCCGGCTGCGGTTTCTGCATAGGCGGTGTCTGGATCGTATAAGACGGCTGCAGCGGCGGCTGTACACTGATCTGAGGCGATTGTGCGGATGGGCGTGCTTCCATCGCAGACGGTTGCAACGGCGGCTGTGCACTGATCTGAGGTGATTGTGCGGATGGGCGTGCTTCCATCACAGGCGGCTGCACAGACGGGGTCACAACGCTCTCTACGGGCACGGCAGGCGGTACAGGAGTACTCGGCTCAATCCGAATCGAAGGCTGGACAGGCGGCGGGAGAGACACTGCCGGAGGCTGTACAGACTGTGGAGAATCCGACTGCGCCGGCGATGGCATCTTCGGATCCGGAGAATAATATTCGGAAATCCGAATTCCAAGACGTTGCAGTTCGAGCGGTGTAACATGATTCTGGTTCATCAGCTCGCGCAGCTTCTTTTCACATCCGCGCAGCCGTTTCTTTGTATCGAATACTGTAATCGAAAGCCAGATGACAAGGGCGCCCAAAATTAGCGTGACAATGATAATCTCATCCATTGCTGATATATCCCTCCTTATCGAAAACATCATAATTTATTTTATTATATCATACCTTACACAAAAAATCAAGGAAATTTCGGAGCAAATGATTGACAAATCGCCAAACAGATGCTATACTGAATATAAAATCGGAATTCTGCATCAAATTTTTGTTGAAAGGAGAGATAATCATGCGGAAACATAACATTTCACGCTGGAAAGCCGGTCTCTGTACCGCAGTCCTCTTCTCTTCACATACGCCGCTGACAGCAAAAGCTGTATCATATGATGTAACAAACGACGGGAAAGTGACCATGAGAGATGTCATTGTGGTCTGTCACGCAGTCGAAGAAAGCACTGCCTCTGCGGCACGCGCTGAATATGACGTCACAGGCGACGGACTTCTCAATGTTCACGATATCATGCAAATTCTCCTCCAGCTCGAAAAACACATTCCCATCACCCCTCCGCCGTCCACGGGCTATACGCTGGACGATATATGTACAAATGCTGATGCATTTAGAATGTTTGCCGGTAAATATAATGGTGATTTCATGAATGGATATGGGATCGATGGTGTGTATGGACCAACATATGGTGGAAAAGAATCACTTATAATACTAGCAATTCTAAACGATGGTTATATATCAGATGATGTGATAAGAGAAGTATTTGCCGATTACTCTGAAGACGATATTAGAAATGGAATAATTCATTATTATAACACAAGATGGACGTTCGGTATGCTTGGAACCGATGTGGATTTTTCGAAATATACACTTGATAATAAATTAGGGAATAGATTGAACGACATTGATGATGCTTATAGAAATGGTAATATTGATTCATTTTTATATAGCGTAATAATCGATCCAAATTCAGAAATTGAGATAGAATACCTATACCTTCCAGCCTATGCAGGATTACTTGCAAGCTATGATGAATATGGGAAATACTGTGGTCCTGAAGGAATTGACGAAATATGCATGGATGCATGGGCAAATAAAATCTGTAATATCGCGTTCGGAACGCCATATACAAAATAAAAGAAAAGCACCTCTGGACGTCAGAGGTGCTTTTTTGGATGGGCCATCGGGGACTCGAACCCAGGACCGACCGGTTATGAGCCGGGAGCTCTAACCAACTGAGCTAATGGCCCGTATGCGAATTTCACACGGATACAGGAACAGCCAGAGAAGGAATCTCTGGCTGAAAGGTGCCGGCATCGTTCTATTTTCCCGGGACGTCTCCATCCAAGTATTTTCGACGCGAATGAGCTTAACTTCCGTGTTCGGAATGGGAACGGGTGGATCCTCATTGCCATTAACACCGGCTTACTTT
>JAFXIC010000059.1 GCA_017533485.1 Oscillospiraceae bacterium | reverse complement strand
CCGCCGTTCTCATCGGGTGTGGTCTCGGAAATACAGTTCATACACAAAATCTCGTGGAAAAACTACTTTGCGGCTTGGATTGTCCGATTATTTTGGATGCAGATGGTCTAAATGCACTCGCACCGCACATAGACTTGTTACATAAGGCAAGCGCACCGATTGTCCTGACACCGCATCCCGCTGAGATGGGCAGGCTTCTTGGAATTCCGACTGCCGATGTCCAGAAGCATCGGATAGACGCCGTTTCTCAGATCCCAAAACGATTTTCCAATGTTCTCGTCACCTTAAAAGGCTGCGGCACGCTGACTGCGACAGACAAGCGGCTGACCTATAATCCGACCGGGAACAGCGGTATGAGCAAGGGCGGCAGCGGTGATGTTCTCGCAGGTATGATCGCTTCCCTTGCCGCACAAGGGCTGACACCCGAAGATGCGGCACGAATCGGCGCGTTCTTGCATGGATATGCCGGCGATCTCGCAGCATCCGAATTTTCAGCAGCCGCAATGCTCCCGACTGACCTGATCGCCATGCTCCCGCGCGTTTTCCAGAGACTCGAACAGGATACATGAAAATAAAAGCACGAGGATATTCCTCAAAAAGCAAAGATGTATAAAGCAAAATCACATTATGGAGGATGCTTTTGATGAAATCATTTGCCTTTTTGAAGAATATCCTTGTTTTTTCTCTTCCTGCCGCCATTGTCTGCACAGGATGCGACGGAAAGCCAGCTGATTCCAGCTTTTCGGCACAGCTCGACCCTGCGTTTTCTGTCGGTGTTTCGATGACATACGGCGATATCAACTCGGAGGCTGCGTTCCAGCTCACACGCTATGAAAACGGAATCTGGGACGCAACATTCCAAGAACCTGCGTCACTCGCCGGCGTCACCCTCAGCTTCGAAAACAATGCCGTCAGCGCAAACTACAAGGGACTTTCTTTCACCGTACCGAAATCTGCACTTCCCGCGAAAATGATGATTCTTTGCATAACGGATGTACTCGATTCGATGGACAGCATCGAAACACTGCCGTATGAACAGGCAAGCGATGGAACATGGAAGCTGGATGGCGAAAGCGAATGCGGGAGCTATACTCTGACATTCTCCGAAAACGGCATACTCACAGGTTTCAACATTCCAAGCCAGCCGCTTACACTCGAATTCACAGATTATACGGTTTATTCCGCGCCCGAAACGACTGTCCCACCGGAAACGACAACGCTTTCTTCGGATACTACATATCACACAATAGAAACAACCACTTCTGCCGCACAATAAAATAGAGAAAGGGCGTACCTACAAGTAGGTACGCCCTTTTTGTTTGGTTATGAACCTGAAAGAATCAGATCTTATTTACCGAGTGCATCGTAGTCGATCAGACGAGCGATGAACTTGATAACCATAACAACGTCTTCGCTGTCAATCTTATTGACGGACGGCTTAGAAACGTTAGCATTTACCTTACCCTGAGCAGTGATGCTGGCAGTTGTATCTTCTGCAGCAATACGAGCCATCAGAATAACGTCGGAGATGTCAACACGATCCTGCGGAGTTGCACCGGAGGAGCAGTCAGCATTACCCCAGTCAGCTTCGTCCGGAACATCGGACGGAGTAGTCTGAGTAGTGGTGGTAGAAGAGGTGCCGGGGCCGGGAGTAGCCGGAGCCTCATTCGCCTCGTCCTCGATGAAGCTCATGATCCATGCGAACGGAGAGTTCCAGTTAATGGTAACTTCGTTTACAGACCATGCTTCGATGGAGTCAACGTAGCAGAGCTGAGACGGGTTCTTATCGCCACGAGTCAGACCAGCACCGCCTACGTACGGATCCTGGAGACCAGCATTCGGGCCGCCGGAGAGTACGCCAGCAGGAGCATACGGGAATGTCTCGTCGAGCTCATGAGACCACCATCTGTGGTGCGGGTTCACGCAGCACTCTTCACCATAACCGGTGACATAAGAGAAGTCTCTAGCGTTGCGGCCGAACAGATAGTCAAGACCCTGAGATACGCCGTTCAGGTACTTAGCATTGCCGGTAGCGGAGTATGCATAAGCCATAACGATCGCATTGTTGGCAACCATGGAGTTGGAGCCCCACTCGTAGCCGAAGATATCAATGCCAGCGCCGATGTTGATCGCATCCTGGAAGGTTGCGGGAGCGTACGGAATACCGAAGCCCTGCTCTTCTTCCTTAGCAACGAATGCATCAGCAGCCTTTGTCAGAGAGGAAACGATAGCATCGTGGTTCGAGCCAGCAGCTTCCTTATTCAGATACAGGGACAGAGTACCCAGAGCAGCAGTATTACCCCAGTTGAAGGAGGTGAAGGTACCGCTGTTCTCACCACCGTTCAGAGTGGTAGATACCTTGTATGCATAATCGGATGCGCCTTCCAGATCGGACAGATAGGAAGAATCGCCGGTTGTGATGTAGAGCTCGCAAGCTGCCCAGTAGAAGTCGTCAGCAGCCTCGTCGTCACCGTATGCGCCGCCGCCGATCGCCTGATCGAGAGGAGCATAGAGCTTCGGGTTAGCCTTTGCAGCTTCATAAGTCAGCTTAGCATTTTCGAGACACTCATCTGCGAAGGAGGAATCATAATCCTTCCAGAGACGAGCAGCCTGTGCTGCACAAGCAGCAACGTTCAGAGTTGCACAGACAGAAGGCGGCTTAACAATACGCTTTGTGCCCCACTCTTCTTCGTAGTCCCAGCACTTGGTAGCAAGACCGGTCCACTTGTGGTCGTGCAGCTTGTGGAAGACCATGTTCTCGTACTTCTTGGTATCGGAGCCCTTATCGGGACCTTCGTACTTGGTCATCTTGTAGCTGCTGGGAACCATCATCTCGAAGAACCACTCAAGCTCGACACGAGCTTCGTCGAGGAGGTCAGGATTGCTGTTGCTCTGCTCCGGAATGAGCATAGAGCCGTCATCAAACTTATCGGCATCAGAGTTGTTCGCATCGTTCAGCGTCCACTCATAGAGGTTCTGGAGTGTCCAGACGGAGATACCGCCGTTAACAACGTACTTACCGTGGTCACCGGCATCGTACCAGCCGCCGGTAGCGGTCAGGTTGCCGGAAGACGTGTCGATATCGGAGCCGTCAGCCTTATATGCCTTAATCCAAGCGCCCTGGATTGCAGCAGTATCCGGGTTATGACCAGCCTTGTGTGCAAGATCAGACTTGCTTTTGTTCGGACCGGCAGAGGTGATGTACTTTTCTTCGATTGCGATACCGGAACGGTTCTGATAGAAGTAGTTCAGAGCGTCAGCAACGATACCGCCGTATACATCATCACCGATTTCGAACTCATAAGAATCCTGGGTCTTACCATCGGTAGAGAAGTAGTAGGTACCCGGAGTCTGGAGATCGGAGAAATCGAAGACGCCGCAGTACATACCGGAGTCTTCATCAATACCGTTGGATGCAGATGTTGTACCTTCCCAGACAGCCTTTCCGCTGCTTGCGTCAACAACGTAAACCTTCTGGCCGCTGACCGCAGAATTAGAGTGGTAGGTAGCCTTCTTCTGAAGCTTGGTGTAATAACCGACCTGGTTGCCGTGGATGCTGTATTCCGGAACTTTTCTGTCCTCCGGCCAGTTATCTTCCTCACGAGACTCATTGATCAGGCTCATGTTATCGAACTTCAGAGTGGTTCCCTCAGGGAAGCAGTCGTTGTTCTGGTGCGCACCAGCGCCGCCGAAGTGCCATGCCCACTCAGCAACATCAAGATCCTGAGATGCGGAGAAGGAAGAGTCGATGGACAGAGTCTCACCGGCAGAAATCGGCATACAGTTCCAGTTCTGGTTGAAGTTGTTGTTATCGTCCTTACCATAACCGTTGTGCCAGATTTCGATTTCACCGCTGAGGTCACCGATCTTGGTGTAGATTTCACCGGATTCGCTGGCTGTAACTTCAGCCTGAACGGAATACTGGTCACCGGAGCGGAACTTCAGTTTTCTGTGACGGAACTGGCAGTCCCAACGGGACTCGCCGCCTACGTCCTCACCACCGTTATTCTTAATGGTGATGTTGTAGGTGCCGCCGGAGATGCTAAATTCAAGTTTAGCAGGCGGAGTTTCACAGGTGTGCCACGGCAAACCCTTGCCGTCTTTGAAATCTGTCATACCGAGCATCTGACCTGCGGATGCGGTCATGCTCAGGCTAGGCAGAACTGCGCAGGTAGCGGATGCGAGCATTGCAGCTGTCACAACGCCGCTTGCCATACGCTTGCCGAATGTTTTTTTCAGCATGTTAAAAAACCCTCCCGTTTTTTTGTTTTATATAACCGAACCCAGTACGAGATTCGAGCTATATCTTTTCGATGCACGCTGGCATCTGGCTTCATGTGAATTATCTGTATCCGGAAAAAAATGAAGGGAATGCTCTGGATTCCGGCAAATCCCGTGAATTTCCCTGGAATTATACAGAGCGTATATCTATTCAAAATTTTTCCTATATGAATAATCACATAATTCACTAGCTACATTATAATACAACTTTGTGCACTTGTAAAGGGATTTTCAAAACTTTGTAGGATATGGAAAAACACGTTCGCTATTTATGTGCATATTGCACATAGAAATTTTATCTTCTTTTTTTGCTCCGAAATATCTCCCGAACTGTTTTTTCCCACTTTTTCATCCCTTAGAATAGAATTATAATACTATTAGTTGTATCTGTACGATTTTTCGATGTTTTTTCTCGTTTTTCAACATTTCGGAAAAAAGGCTTGACAAAAGCTTCTTTTTGTGCTATAATCACTTTGTTGCGTTAAAGCTTTACAGTCAAAAAGCTGTAAAGCAGCGAAGCGGTTCGCCTGCATACTATATAAATGCCGCGTCCGCAATCTCTATCATATAAGGAGTGTTTTCTCATGACACAATCCCAAGGCATCACCCTTCTGGTTGTAATCGTCTATGCCGCACTCATGGTTACAATCGGTATCATCACCTCCCGAAAAAGCAGCAGTCTCAATGACTTCCTGTTCGGAGGCGGCAAGGTCGGTCCGTGGATGACCGCGTTCGGCTTCGGTACTACTTATTTCTCTGCGGTTGTCTTTATCGGCTATGCCGGTCAGTTCGGCTGGGCTTACGGTGTTTCCGCCGCCTGGATCGGTATCGGCAATGCCATTATCGGTGCAACGCTTGCATGGCTCGTACTCGGTAAGCGCACCCGTCTGATGACAAAACACCTCGGCGCAAAAACAATGCCCGATTTCTTCGGAAAACGATATGCCAGCAAAAAGCTCAAAACTGCGGCTTCCCTTATCGTTTTCCTCTTTATGATCCCGTATACCGCTTCCGTTTATAATGGACTTTCCCGTCTCTTCGCGATGGCATTCAACTTTAAGTCCGATCAGGCATATACGATAATTATTATCGCGATGGCGGCGCTCAGTGCAATTTATGTATGTCTCGGCGGCTACTCCGCTACCGCTGTCAACGACTTCATTCAGGGCTTGATTATGCTTGTCGGTATCTCCTGCGTCGTCGGCTGTATCCTCAATTATCAGGGCGGATTCTCAGAAGCTGTTGAAAAACTTGGTGTCATCTCCGATGCCGCTACCCCCGAAAACTCTCTCAATGCCCTCTTTGGCCCCGATCCCATCAATCTCTTTGGTGTTGTCATCCTCACTTCCCTCGGTACATGGGGACTGCCGCAGATGATCCATAAGTTCTATGCAATCCGTGATGAAAAGGATATCACACGCGGCATGATTATTTCCACCTTCTTCTGTCTCATCGTTTCCGGCGGCTGCTACCTCCTCGGCGGCTTCGGCAGACTGTTCTGCACACTCGACGCTTCCGATACCAGCGGAAAGACTGTCATCAACATTCTCTCCAACGGTAAGCCTGAATTTGACGCGATTGTTCCGGCTATGCTCGAAACCGCACTTCCGAGTCTTCTCATCGGTCTGGTTGTCGTACTCGTCCTCAGCGCATCCCTTTCGACCCTCTCCTCACTTGTTATGACATCCTCTACGACCATGACGCACGACCTCATCCGTCCTGCCTGCAAGACCAAGATGGACGAAAAGAAGGAAATCCTTGTGATGCGTGCGCTGATTGCAGTATTCCTGATCATCTCCGTAATTGTTGCCTGCAACAAAAACGCTTCGATTTCTGCATTGATGAGCTATTCCTGGGGCGCACTCTCCGGTTCCTTCTTAGGACCATTCCTCTGGGGTCTGTACAGCAAGAAGATCACCCGCGCTGCTGTCTGGACAAGTTTTGTATGCGGTATCGTTCTCACGATGACACATATGTTCATCTTCTCTTTCTTCCCCGCACAGTGCGAAGGTATCGTCAATGCCGCAAAATCACTCCCCCTCAACCTTGCATCCCCCATTAACGCCGGCGCACTGCTGATGATCTTCTCGATGATCCTCACACCCATCGTTTCTGCGTTCACCAAATCCACGGACAAGGATGTTGCAGAAAACGCATTCTCCCCTTTCAAGGCATAAGATATATCAAAGCCTCACACAGATTGCTATCGTCTGTGTGAGGCTTTCTCTATGTATATACTATATTATATGACTTCGCACACAATCAGCTCGGTTCCATTCACGCGAAAACGAATGTCATAGCCGGCATACATCACACCGTAAATCCGTGCCGCATCATCCGAATACCCCGGCCGCGGATCCTGTTCGAGCAGCGCGCCGGCGGCGGCACGCTTTGCTTCCGGCAGCCGTTCCAGCAGATGTCCGGGATCGGATACCGTCAGCAAATGCTGTCTGGTCTGTGCGGTATATCCCTCGGACGCTTCCGGACGGCAATCCGCAAACGGAATATAGGGCTTGATATCATAAACCGGTGTTCCGTCCAGCATATCCGCGCCGCTGACCTCCAGTACAACTTTTCCGTCTTCAATCCGAATATGCTCCAGCTTCACGCAGGACAACCCGATCGGATTCGGCCGAAACGGAGATCTTGTCGCAAATACCCCGACTCTCCGGTTTCCGCCCAGCCGCGGTGGTCTGACGGTTGCCGACCAGCCCTTTCCCTCCGGCTTCTTTGCTTCCGAAAATTCCCAGAGCACCCAGATATGTGTAAATTCCTCCAGCCCGCGCACAGCTTCAGGACGGCTGTAATCTCCGTGGAAGACAATCTCCGATTTCAGCTCCGGTATCATGCCGCTCTGACGCGGAATCCCGAATTTTGATGTGAAATCGTTCCGTACATATGCAATCGGCGTCATGCGACATCACCTGTATCCGAATACAGCCGCTTCATCACTTCCGGCAGCTCACTGATCGCCCGGAGCGTTGCCGCACAGCAGTCTGCGGTTCCGAATCCATATGCCGCATGAATAAAGGGGATTCCCGCCATTTTCGCCGCGTCACAGTCACCCTGTGTATCACCGACATACACACAATCGGTAATCCCCTGACGCGCCATCACAAGCCGGATATTCTCACCCTTTGATTTTCCCGTATGCCCCGCGGATTCAAAATCACAAAATAACTCCGGAAATCCGCACTGGTCAAGATAGATCTCAATATACCCCTCCTGACAATTGCTGACGACGCCCAGCACATATTCTTTCGCCAGTTCGTGCAGCACCGCCCCTTCCTCCGCATACAGCTTCGGACGATGACTTTTCAGGTAGTGGTGCTCCCGATCCGTGCAAAGCTTCAGCAGACGCAGCCGCTCCGCGTCCGGCAGCGTCGGAAACATCATTGCTGCAATCGCCTCTATCGTTTTTCCCATAAATCCATGCATATCATCCAGTGTAAACTGTTCGGTACGATCCGACTCCAGCCGGATTGCCTCGTTCCATGCCGCAACGCACTCCGCCGAGGAATCCCACAGCGTTCCGTCCAGATCAAATAAGATTCCCTTCTTCATTCTGTTACCACTGACCTTTCCATTTCGTTTCCCCTATTATATCAAATATTCAAAGCCTTGTCAACGCCGCCCAATTCTTGCGATATTGCACAAGATTCTGAAAAACACTTGCATGAACAGCAAATTTATGGTATGATAATTATAGTATCCTTGTCATATTATAATATATAGGAGGCATTCAAAATGGCAGATCAGAAATTTTCCGTAACCTTACAGCAGATTATTGACGAATTCAAACTCGAAATCCTCTATGCACCCGACAATATTTCCGAAATCACCATCTCCGAAAACGATATTACCCGTCCCGGCTTACAGCTGATGGGATTCTATGAGTACTTCAACCCCGACCGTATCCAGATTATCGGTAAGATGGAATTCTCCTACCTCATTTCCCTCTCCGAAAATGAACGGATCGACCGCATCGAACGGCTCTTTAAAGAAAGAATCAAGGCACTCTGCATCACCAGAGAACAGCCCTATTTCCAGGAAATGCTTGCGCTCGGCAAGGAATACGGTGTGCCGATTCTCCGTACCACCGAATCTACCTCCCACTTCACCTCCAGCCTCCTCTCCTACCTCAATCTCCACCTCGCACCGCGTGTTACACGCCATGGTGTACTCATTGATATTTACGGCGAAGGCATCCTCATTACCGGTGAGAGCGGCGTCGGTAAGAGCGAATGCGCAATCGAGCTTGTCAAGCGCGGTCACCGTCTCGTCGCTGATGACGCAGTCGAAATCCGTAAGGTTTCCAATACCAGTCTTGTCGGATCCGCGCCCGATAATATCCGCCACTTCCTCGAACTCCGCGGCATCGGTATTATCAATGTCCGCCGCCTCTTTGGTATGGGTGCGGTCAAGATGTCGCAGGAAATCAATATGATTATCGAGCTGGAACCCTGGGACAGCACCAAAATCTACGACCGGATGGGCGTTGACACCGATTACGCCAATATCCTCGATGTGCTCGTACCGTCTATGGTCATCCCCGTAAAGCCCGGCAGAAATCTCGCTGTCATCATGGAAGTTGCCGCGATGAATAACCGCCAGAAGAAAATGGGCTATAACGGTGCACAGGAACTGATGAAGCGTCTGGGCATGGACACCGGGGAAGCGCCCAAGGAAACTGTTCATGATTTCGATTCTTTCTAAGATGGAGTGATTTTTTTGCACCTGCATTTTCAAACCGATCTGCATACCCATACCATCGCTTCCACGCACGGCTATTCTTCCCTCACGGAAATGGCACAGGGTGCGGCGGATGCCGGTATGAAACTCTTTGCGACAACAGACCATGGGCCGGGCTCTCCCGATTCCCCACACCTCTGGCACTTCCACAACTATAAAATCTTACCGCGGAAAATCTGCGGCGTATGGCTGCTGAAGGGCGTTGAGGCAAATATTATGGATGAATTCGGCTCCATCGACATGAATGAAAAGGAACTTTCCTTCTGTGAATGGGTCATCGCTTCCTACCACACAAGCTGTGTCACATTCCGCCGTACCCCTGAACTTGTGACACAGGGCTACCAGAAGCTTTGTGAGAATCCGCTGATTGATGTCATCGGACACCCCACAACTGCCATGTTCCCCTGTGATTTCGAAGCGGTGCTGAAAACAGCAAAGGAATACGGAAAACTGATTGAGCTCAACGAAGGCTCTCTGCAATGGAAGCCCGGTGCGATGGAAAATGCCGTACAGTGCTATGGGCTCTGTAAAAAACTCGGTGTTCCGATTGTCGTCAACAGTGACGCGCATTACCATACCCTCGTCGGAAAATATCCGCTTTCCGAAAAGCTCCTCGAAGAACTGGATTTCCCGAACGAGCTGATATATAGTCTTGACGCAGACCGTATTATGGAGCTCGCTGCACAAAAACGCGGCGTCTGCTTCGAGGAATCAAACTGAATTTCGCTACGAAAGGATTTTCCCAACATGAATCTTGATGCCTTACAGAATTTCTGTGCTGAAAACGGATGTACCTGTCTGATTCACGAACCGATGTCCGCACACACCAGCTTCCATATCGGCGGGCCGTGCGACGCATTCATCACGGTCGAAACCGATGCACAGCTTTGTGCACTCATCGCATATCTCCGCGCGTCACAGCATCCGTTCCGTGTCATCGGAAAAGGCAGCAATCTCCTCGTACCGGATGACGGATATCGTGGGATTGTCGTTACATTCAGCGGTACAGCGGCAGAAGATATGACCGCCGATCCGGAACAGGGAATCCTTTGCTGCGGTGCCGGCACAACCCTCAAAAATGCCTGCCGCGCCGCACTCCGCGCTTCCCTCACAGGCTTGGAATTTGCTTACGGCATCCCCGGTTCGGTCGGCGGCGCAGTATTCATGAATGCCGGCGCATACGGCGGCGAAATTTCACAGGTTCTCGTTTCTGTCGATTATCTGGATGAAAACGCCGAAATCCGCACGATTTCTGCGAAAGACGCTCAGCTCTCCTACCGCCGCAGCATCTTTATGGACCATCCCGAATGGGTGATTCTCCGCGCGAAATTCTCCCTCGGACACGGTGACCCTGCTGAAATTCAATCGACAATGGATGACCTGATGGGAAGAAGAAAATCAAAACAGCCGCTCGAATTTCCAAGTGCCGGAAGCACCTTCAAACGTCCTGAGGGCAGCTATGCTTCGATGCTGATTGACCAGTGCGGACTCAAAGGGCTGACAGTCGGCGGCGCACAGGTCAGCGAAAAACACGCAGGTTTTGTCATCAACCGCGGAAACGCTACCTTTGCCGATGTCACGGCACTCTGTACAAAGGTGCGCGAAATTGTACAGGCGCAAACCGGATTTGTACTGGAGCTGGAACCGGAGGTCCTGAAATGAACCCGCTTTGGATTGTCTATATATGCCTCTGCGTGCTGATGGCGGCGGCAACATTCTTTTCGTTTTCTGAGCTGCTCCGCCCTTACAGCAAGCAGTACCGCATCCGACTGATTATACTCCTCCTCATCGCACAAGGGTTTAATAATTACCGCAATTCCACATATTACGATCCGCTGTCAGCCTGTGGCGCTGCCTGCGGCATCACAGCGGCGGCACTTTCGCTGCCGCTCCTCTATCTTCTCTATCGCAGCCATACCATCCTCAAAAACGGAATTGCTGTTCGGGCAAGCGCCCCTCGTATCCTTCTCAATCCACAGAAAAAAGGACGCTGTACCCTCCGCTATTCCATTAATCACCATATCATCGCCATCCCCGATTACCGGGTTTCCATGCTGGAAAACGGCGGCTCGGAAACAACCATCCGCGTCAGCCGCGAAAATCCATATACCTATACCTCGAATGCACTTGCAAGGCGTGCACGAATCCTCTTTTTTGCAACACTCCCCATTTCTCTCGGACTCCTGAGTGTGATGGTGTATGTGATCCTCCGACATTCCGTACCGCCTGCACTTGAATAAAAACAGAAAAGGAACAACAAATTTATGATGGAGTTAGTTTTAGTCACCGGCATGGCAGGCGCAGGAAAATCCTGTGTTTTAAACGCCATGGAGGATATCGGATACTATGTCGTCGATAATCTTCCGCTGACATTCCTCCGACAGTTCGTCAGCCATTGTCTCGAAAAAAGCGGGAAACTCTCCCGCGTCGCAATGGTCATCGACATCCGCTCCTGTGAATGCTTTCCGGAGCTCGCGGAAGCCTATCGTACACTCAAAATCGAACTCCGCGATGATATCCACTGCCGCATGGTTTGTCTCGAAGCTTCCGAACAGATTTTGCTGACGCGCTTCCGCACAGCCCGCCGTTCCCATCCGCTTGCCGGCCGCTTCGGCGGAGATCTGTCGCGCGCCATCGCTTACGAAAGCGAACATCTCCAGTCAATCCGTGCTGCCGCAGATGTGATGCTCGACACATCCCTCCTCTCCAATTCTCAGCTCAAAGAACAAATCAAGATGCAGTTTACAACACATCTGACCGATACGATGCTGATTCAGGTGATGAGCTTCGGATTCAAGTACGGTGCACCCCTCGAAGCAGATCTGATGTTCGATATGCGCTGTCTCCCGAATCCTTACTATATCCCGGAACTCAAACACCATACCGGCATCGAACGCTGTGTACAGGATTATGTTATGCACGCGCCGGAGTCTCAGGCGTATTTCGAGAAAATTACGAATATGCTTGATTTCCTGATTCCGCTTTATATCCGCGAGGGAAGAACCCAGCTTGCCATCGGATTTGGCTGTACCGGCGGCCATCACCGCTCTGTAACCTTTGCCGAGCTGGTTTCGGAACACCTCAGAAAAAACGACTGGCATATTCTCACACTCCACCGCGACTATAAAAAAGAAAAATAATCCTCCTATGCCGCCCCGAATCCACAGAAAGGAGGGCGTTTCCGTGGCATCCTTTTCTAACCAGACCAAAACGGAAATCTGCGGCGAAATCCATACCAAAGAACAGAAATTCGCCTTTTTATATGGTGCGCTCCTTTCCGCAAGACAGCTCCATTCCAACAGCATTATCCTTCAGACGGAATGTGAAGCGTTCGCCAATCTCTTTCAATCCGCTGTCCGTACTATTTGCAGCAAGGCGGTCTTTGATACGGAATTCCGAAGCCGTGAAAAGAAGCTGCCGCTCTGGATTTTCAGCTGTACCGATCAAACAGCCATCGCCGCACTGCTCGACACATTTCAGATTGTGCTCCCGAACCGGACAGCCAATCTCTCTCTTATGAAATCCACCGCATTTTCTGCATTTGCCGCAGGAATCTTCGTCACCAACGGCAGCGTTGCCAGCCCCGATAAGGATTACCATCTCGAAATCGTATTCCCCGATGCATCGCTTTGTGATTTAATCGGGCTGCTCCTCGCGAACATCGGCATCGAAGCGAAAACAATTACCCGAAAGCATGACCATGTGCTCTATCTCAAGCAGAACGAAAAAATCAGCGACGCACTCACCTATTTCGGTGCGCAGAACGCCGCCCTCGAACTCATTCAGGCACAGGTCTACAAAAGCTTCCGCAGCCAGACTAACCGCAGAACAAACTGTGATCTCGCAAATATCGAAAAATCCCTGGCTGCCGGTGAACAGCAGATTGCCGATATCCGTTTTCTCATCGAGCATATCGGACTGGACGAGCTCCCCGAAAATTTACGTGCGGTCGCGGTCGCAAGACTCGAAGCACCCGAAGCAACACTCCGTGATTTAGGAGAGATGCTCAATCCCCCGATTTCCCGTTCCGGCGTCCACCACCGACTCCGGAAACTTGCGGAAATGGCGGAGGAACTCCGGAATCATCCGTAAAAGAATACGGCGCATAATCGAGGGTATCAAGCCCCCGACCTATGCGCCGTATTTTTATTCTATCCATCCGAATACCGCATGAATCAGCATACAAAGCGTCACTCCGATCAGTGTCGGCAGAATCCATGCCGCAAGCATCAGGCGCGTACTTTTCGTTTCCTTCCGTATGGTCAGAAGCGTTGTGGCACACGGCCAATGAAACAATGTGAAGACCAGATAACAGACCGCTGTGCAAGCCGTCCAGCCATTTGCAGTCAAAAGCTCCGACAGCATTTCTGTCGAACTGTAATCTGTCAGCACGCCCGCACCGAGATATGCGGTTACCGCAACCGGCAGTACGATTTCATTTGCCGGAATTCCAAGCAGAAAGGACAGCAGGATTGTTCCGTCCAGCCCAAGCATCCCTCCAATCCCCGAAAGCACCGATGCGGCAGCCGTCAGCAGACTCTCTCCGCTGATTGAAATATTCGCGCAAAGCCAGATCAGAATACCGGCGGGTGCCGCGGTCAGCACTGCACGCCCCAGCACGAAAGCTGTACGGTCAAGCAGCGATCGGACAATCACTTTTCCGATCTCCGGCTTTCGATAGGGCGGAAGCTCCAGCACGAAGGAGGATGGTTCTCCCCGAAGCACCGTTCGTCCCAGAATCCAGGATGCCGCAAAGGTCATTCCGATACTTCCGCAGATCAGGATTGTCAGAATGAAAGCCGCCTGAACCGACGCAAACCGTCCGCGTGCAAAAAAGATCATAGAGATTGCCAGAAGCGACGGAAATCCGCCGCGTTTCAGAACATCCGCGTTAGGAAAGACGATGGAGCGTGAGCCGCAGAATCTGTCCGTCCCATTCCGCACGCGCAACACAAAGCTGCAGCACCGCCTGTCTTCCGGATCTGTCAATCGTCCGGATCTTCTCCGCACAGTCCAATGCATCACAAACCGCTTCCCATGCACGCGCGTCTGCTTCCGCTCCATTCAGGTTCTCACAGTCACAAGAGCCATACCGCATTTTTCCTTTACAGATATAATCGTGCGCTCCGTTTCTTCCGCTTCGCGGCTTCGATACCATCATGCTTCCGCATTTCCCACAGAAGAAAAACTGCCGCAATATCCCTGCTGTCGGCGGATGACATCGTTTCTGAATCCGAATCGACTGCTGGATTTCGAGCCATTCGTCATCTGCAATCAAAGCCGGATGGCTGCCCCTAATCACAAGCGGCATCGCTTCCCCATGATTCGGGTGTTTTCCGAATATCAGCATTCCTCTCTTTGGACCGGAGAGACTTTCTTCCGAAAAGCCGATTGCATACCCCAATTCCGATAAATATGCTGCGGTATCCGCCGACGCATTCGTATAGACCGGATTGCGCAGGATACTTCGGATATAGCGCGGAGTAAATGCATTACCCTGACGATTCCGGACGCCTGCCAACGCATCCGCTACTTCCGCAATCGCACCATACTTCCGGTAGCACGCAAACATCTCCCACACAATCCGAAGCTCCTCATCCACCGGTGCCAGCACGGAATACGGATGCGGCGGCGGTTTCCGTACAATCCGATAGCCATACGGCGGCGGCCCGCCGAGCCATCTTCCGCTTTCCGCCAGTGTATACATATTATCCCGTACACGTTCTGCCAGCGTTTCCCGTTCCAGCTGTGAGAAGACCGAGGCGATATAAAGCATCGCTCTCCCCATCGGCTTTGCCGTATCAAATTCTTCGCTTGCGCACAGAAAATCTACATGACAGCGTGAAAACTCCTCCATCAGGGCGGTAAAATCCGCAACACTCCGACTGATGCGATCCAGACGATAGCAGACCACACATGAAATCAGATGAGAACGCACATCCCCCAGAAGCCGCTGCATCGCAGGACGTGCCATTGCCGCACCCGAAAAGCCCTCGTCCTGGTAGACCCATGCCGTCTTTGCCGTTTCCGCACTCCGATGTGCGGCAAGATAACTCCGACAGTGTGCAAGCTGACTCTCCATCGACGCACCTCGCTGTGTATCAACAGATTTTCTGCAATAAATTGCCGCATACATAAAAAGCCCCCCTTTCCGCATAGCATTCTATGGAAAGGAGGGTTTTATTATGCCAAAAAAGCGTTCGTTTTCTGTCGAAATCACATGGGATTCCGGCAGTCCGGTCAGTATGCGTGCCTATGATACACTCATCCGCAGTCTTTGCGGCATACCATCAGACCAAAGCCCAGCTCTGTTGTCAGAGACACCATCTCCGCCAGTTTTGCCGCATCCGCAGGAGAAGTCTTTCTTACATACGGCGTCATCGCAAACAGATTTTTGAGCGCATCCCCTGTGACAGTAACTGTTGTTTCAATCCGCCGCACCGATTCTATGGCAAAGCCATCGGGTGCTTCGAGAACAGGACGATTTTCATACGGCTTCGGATAGACCGCTTCTTTGAGCTGCCAGAGATGCCGCTCCAGCGGAATCGCCCGTACCAGAATACCGTCCGGTTTTAAAATCCTTGCGAATTCATCCGCCTCAACCGGTGCGAAAATACTCAGCAGCGCGTCACAGCTTCCATCTGCAAGCGGAAGACGGTTAATCGACGCCACCGCCCAGTCCATATCCGAAACTCCCATACGCTTCATACGGTTTGCGGCATAACGAAGCGCGTCCGCCGAAATATCAAAACCTGCAAATACAGTATCTACGCCGTTCTGATGCAGTGCCGAGACAAGCTGACAGGAATACCAGCCCTCTCCGCAGCCGATGTCTGCCAGCACTTCCGGACGATAGCGCAGCAGAATCTCTTTGAGCCCTTCCAGCAGCGGCATATAATATCCGGCATCCAGAAACTCGCGTCTTGCCGCAACCATAGCCGGATCATCGCCGCGCACCCGACTGCTCTGGCGGCGCAGCAAATTTACATAGTCCGATTTCGCACGGTCAAAGCTATGACCATTTTCACACAGATATCGTTTCGGCTCACGCGTCAGCGGCATACCGCAGATCGGACATCGTAATCTCATACGCCACCTCCATACCAAAGTCCGGAATTTCCATCTTTACTCGTCTTCATTGCCCGTATAATCCTTATCAATCTTCACAACCGCAAAGCAATGCGGAAATTTCTCTGCAATATACTGATGGATTTCTGCAGTCAGCGCGGCATCAGATAACCGGAATCCATATGGTACGACTGCATCAAAGATCAGATTGGTATGCGTCGGTCCCTGTACCATACGGAAATCATGAATCGTAATCACCGGATCAATCTCCCGCATCGCTTTCGCAACCGCAAGGCGCATTGCCAAAACCGCCTCGTCATCCACCGCGATCGGATCCATATGAATCACTGCTTCACAACGGAAATGCTCCGATAATTCACGCTCCACATTGTCGATCACATCATGGAGCAGATAGATATCCTCATTCCCAGAAACCTCCGCATGGAGCGATATCATCATACGTCCCGGACCATAATCGTGCACCACAAGGTCATGCATTCCGACAATTTCTTCATGCGCCAGCACAAGCTGATGGATTTCCTGTACAAGCTCTTTCGTCGGCGGCTGGCCCAGAAGCGGAGATATCGTATCCTTTGCGGCATCAAAGCCTGTCTTCAGAATCAGAAGCGACACGAATATACCGCAGATTCCATCAATCTTTAAGCCCGTCAGCACAGTAATCAGGGTACAGACCAGCACAACCAGCGTCGAAAGTGCATCACTTCTGCTGTCGGCGGCTGTCGCTTCCATTGCGGCAGAATCAATCTTCTTTGCGGTTGTATGATTATAATAGTACATATAGAGCTTTCCCAGAATCGAAATGACCAGAATCACCGATACCAGCCAGCCGCCTGTTACCGGTTCGGGATGAAACAGCTTCTTGACCGATGTCAGCGCAAGATCTGCGCCCATCCAGAGAATCAGCATCGAAACTGCAAGACCAGCGAGATATTCAATTCTGCCATGTCCGAACGGATGCTCCGGATCCGGCGCTTTTCCCGCAAACCAGAACCCGATCAATGTAATCAGCGAGGACGCCGCATCCGAAAGATTATTCAGCGCGTCTGCTGTAATCGCGATCGAACCGCTGATCGTACCGGCAAAAAATTTGACCGCACAAAGCAGAACATTCAGCACAATCCCGACAATCGAACACAGCATTCCATATCCTTTTCGGACATCCGGATCCTGATACGACTTATAATTCCGAATCCATCGTTTTGCCAGCAATTCTATCATATCATCATCATCCTTTATATAGAATCTGATGTTCCCGGACGCGGCGGAAATCTGCCGTTACAGGGAACAAGTGCATTGGTCAGCACAGCAATCAGGCGTTCTCGTCTGCTGTCGATAATCCGGCATTCCGTCACGCCCACCGCATTGCAGCCAAATCCCATTGCCATCGTAAGAGACTGTTTGCCGCAGGCGCGGCATTTCGCAAAACATCGGTCTGCATTCATCGCAAGCCGCGGCAGCAGTCCTGCATCCTCCAGCAGTGTAAAAAGCGGAAAGAAGATTGCCATCGGCGGCAGCATCACCGAAACGACCCATGCCGTACTTCGCATCGCACCGTCAATCAGTGCACCGGTCAGCCACCACGGAATATCATATCCCAAAGCAATTTCCCGAACCCATCCGCAAAATCCCATCAGAATTTCTGAAAGCCATTGGGATGGATAATTCGCCCCCACAATCGTCAGCCAGAATACAAGCATCAGCATCAGAAGCATCAATGGGATCCCGAATTTTCTGCTCGTAACAATCCTGTCGATCAAACGGTCTTTCCGTGCGGCATCCGCAGGGATCGTGACCGATTCTGCCGCAATCTTTTCCGCTTCCAGCACAGTTGCTGCGTGACAGACCGTATGCAGCTGTGACGGCGTCAGCTTTGCTTCCGAAAGCAGCGCATCCGCTTGATTCCGGGCTTTTTTTACCGATGCCGCCGCGAGATACGAAGCGATATCCACCGTTTCTTCCGGCATATTCCCTGAAAGCAGCCGTAATGCCAGCCATCTCGGAGAAATCATAGAATGCTTCGGCATTTCTTCCGCAATCGCATTTGTCAGCGGCAAAATTGCACGTTCTGCCGCAATCGGATATGTGACAAGCGGCGGCGGATCGTCAGTCGGCGGTGTCGCGTCACATACCGCCAATGCCTGAACCAAAAGTGCTTGCAGGGTATGTTTGCGGCGTGCGGCAGTACAGACCACGGGAATTCCAAGCCGCTTCGAAAGGTGATCCGAATCCACCGATATGCCGCGCGATTTTGCCTCGTCCATTAAATTCACGCACAAGACCACGCGCCGATGCATCGCAAGCAGCTCCAGTACCAGAATCAATCCGCGCTCCAATGTTGTCGCATCACAGACACAGATCACACAATCATGCGGCGTCATACAGACAGCTTCTGCGGCTGCCGTTTCTTCCGCGGTTTGTGATTCCAGCGAATAAGTACCCGGTGTATCCAGAAGTGTAATCATCCGCTCCTGAAACCGAAATATTCCCTTTGCACTGACGACCGTTTTTCCGCACCAGTTTCCCGTATGCTGTTTCAAGCCGGTCAGCGCATTAAAAACTGTACTCTTTCCGACATTCGGATTCCCGACCAGAAGTATTGTCCGTTCGTCCTCGTCCGTCATATGCGTCGGCGCATCCGCAATCAGCTCCACCGATATCTGCTGCTGGTCAGCCTCCCGCAGCGCAATCACCACACCGCGCACCTGAAATGCGGACATTCCGCCCTTTCTTCCGCGCATGACACACTGCACCTCGGTATCGGGAATCAGCCCGAATTCTGAGAGCCGTTTCGCCGTAAACGATTCTGCGGAAATCTGTCTGACGCGGTACCGCGCGCCGATCTCGCATTCCGCCAAGGTTTTCGAAATCTCCATTTTCTCACCCTTTCCTTGCTCCAGCGCAGTGGATATGCGCTGCTGTTCTTAGGATATGCGGGTGCGGAAAAAATGGTGCATTCGACATTTTCAGATATTTTTCCGATACTGACCCGGCGTCATGCCGATTACCTTCTGAAACTGGCGGAGAAAATAGTTATAGTCCTCGTAGCCGCAGACTTCTGCAACACTCGCAATACTCATCGCTGAGGTTGTCAGCAGACAGACAGCTTTCGAGATTCTTGCGTTAATGACATCCTGATGGAAGCTCACGCCGAATAAATCCTTATAAATCTGACGGAAATAGCCGGCGCTGAACGAATGCGCCTTACAGATATCATCCGTGTGAATATGATAATTCTGATACAGTCCGGCACGAATCGCAAACAGCGTTTCCGAATGCGGCATCTGGCGCTTTGCAGAAAGAATCTCCATCTCCGTACTCAGAGCTTTCTGGATCAGTGCACTCGCTGCCGATACCGAGGTATTGACCGGAAGTTCTACCCATCCGCTCACCATCGAATCCATACCGAAGAATTCCAGAAGCTTGGACTGATGCAGCAGCAGATACCGGAGCTTTTCATGCTTTTTCTCACATTCTTCGGGTGTTGCGGCTTTGACGCCGACACATACAAAGGTCTTCGGATCAATTCTTGCACAAATTCCATCCTCCGGCGATATCATCTGCAAGAGCTCGGCAACCTGCTGGTAAAAGCAGATATTCTGTTCCTGTATTTCAGCATTGTTCAGCGAACGGAATGCGCCGACACGGAGAAATACGGCATACAGCGGTTTGGTTTCTGCAACAAGCCGTCCGCTCAATACCCGTTCAAAGCCATGCTTGCTGTAAAGTCCGGTCAGCGAATCCTTCTGTTCGGATAAATTCTGACAGGAAAGCAGGTACCGGATATCATTTTTCATACATAAAAATTCGAGTCCGTTGGATAGCGCCTTCATCCAGTTCCGGAAAATATCATCATATGTATCCGGCGTATTGTATTGCAGCACATAATACCCGAACAGCTTCTTTTCAAAAAAGATCGGAAGATAGTAATGCACCACCGCAAAATCCGCGGACGAAAGCAATGCCGAAAACGAGAATTTACGTGTCGGAATCGGCTGGCGCTCCTGATTCCACGGCATGATGCTCCGACAGGTCATCATATCACCGACTGCGGTTGAATGATTGTCATACCAGTTATCGTACAGGCAGAGAAACATATCCTGTACCCAGCGGACAAGAAACTGATGCGCACCGAGAACATGAATAAATTCTTCCAGCGTACTGCATCGGGTCAGCTGCTGTTCGGTCGTACCGAGGACATTCCATTTATCAAACTGCTGTTTCACGCGGATGGATTTCAGTTCCGCATTCATCTGTTTCATATTCGGGCCGCAGGTACAGCTTCCGCCTGCGATCCACTGGCCCTTCGGCGCAGGAATCGGATCGGGTTCTTCTCCGTTGCAGAGCGAAAAAATCATCCGTACCGCAGCTTCTCCGAGCGCAATGCGGCCGCGCTGATAGGTAGAAAGGAGCGGCGTATGATAAATCCGTTCGTGGATATACTCGTACCCCGTCACCATAATATCATCGGGCACGCGGATTCCGCCTTCCAGCAATGTATCCAGTACGCCGTATGCCATATAGTCGTTGGCGCATACCAGCGCTTCGGGCAGCGGAAGCTCGCCGCTCAGATACCGTCTGGCGTGCGCTTCTCCGGATGTCGTCCAGTAATCACCGTAAAACTCTCTTGTACTGTCAAGCGGAATCCCGTTTGCAGACAAGGCCCGGCGGTATCCGTCAAGCCGCCGCTGTGCGACTTCATTCTCTTTCGGACCCGTTAAAATATCTATTTTTTTCAGCTTATGAACCCGGATGAGATGTCCGGTCACTTCTTCGATGTCCGAATCATCCGACGCATTGATAAAACGGACATTCGGAAATGCAAACTCTTTTATGCACATTCCGATTACAATAATCGGAATATCCTGTCTTTGCTGTAAAAATCCCATCACCTTTTTCCGGACGTGTTTTCCGACAAAGGATTCGGCAATCAGGATGATTCCGCAAAGCTCCGGCGATAACGCAAGTTCATAAATCTCATTTTCCAAATCCAATTGTTCGTCAAATTCGTAAGGATTATAAATATTTGACAGTACAACTGTATGAAAATCAAAAGCCTGTGCACGGGTAATGATCCCTTTCATGATCTGGCGCTGCTCAATGCTGTTCACCTCGGCAGAGACTACGCCAATGATTTTTCGCATTTTCTGAAACATTCAGACGCCCCCTCTTGATTTTGAACTCTGATTTTTTTCTATTTCTATACAACTATTATAATCATTTTAAGGGAAATTGTCAAGAGCAAAAAGCTTCATTTTGTCCACTTAATCTGAAAATTGTGCATTGAAATACAAATCCAAACCTGTTAGTATATAAGTGATGTGTAGCATTTCCGCCAAATATCTAATGGAAATGTGCATTGATTTTCAAGCCGGTATCCACATTCACAGCACCAAAAATCCGGTGTGGATACGCCTAAAACCACATTAGGGGGAAAACACATGAGAAAAAGAAGACTCACGGCGGGCTTGACCGCCATCGCCTGTTCGGCTGCGATGCTGACGGTAGTTCCTATGAACTTGTCCGTACAAGCGGCTGAACTGGTGAACAACAGCTTCGAGGATGAGTACGAAGGCTGGATCGGCAATGCCGATACAGTTGTACTGTCCGCCGAAACCGACATGGGTTACCGGGGATCGCGCGGTATGCTGGTATCAGGACGTACCACGCCCGCCGACGGCGCCTGCTCCTATAAGGGCTTTTACCTTACAGGCGGCCAGACCAATACTTATAATGTAATGGTCTATTCCGAAACCGACCAGGTATTCCATATGTCAATCGAAGTCAGCGATGAGGAAACCGGTGAGACTACCGTGACCGAAATCGCTTCCAAGGCTGTCAAGGGCGGTAAGTGGACGCAGCTTTCTGCTGACTACGAGGCTCCCGCAAACAGCTTCGACTTCAAAATCTCTATCACCACCGACACCACGGATGATTTCTATTTCGACGATGTGGTTGTCATCGGTGACAAGCCCGCGTACTCCGCTTCCGCTGCAACCGAAACAGGTCTGAAGAATATGTACGGAAAGTACTTCCGCGTCGGCAACATCCTAAACGGAAATACCATCCGCAACAGCGGCATTACCGCAAATATCTTAAAGGACTGCAGCTCGGTCGAATGCGAAAACGAAACGAAACCCGATGCAACGCTGAACCGTTCCCAGTGCAGCGGCAACAACATCGGCGTTTCCCTCAACAGCTGTGCCGCAATCATGGACTTCTGCTCCAAGAACGGTATCGGTATGCGCGGTCACGCACTCGTCTGGCACAGCCAGACACCTTCCTGGTTCTTTAAGGAGAATTTCTCCGATAACGGCAACTGGGTCAGCTCCAGCACCATGGATGCGCGTCTCGAAAGCTATATCAAGAATATGTTCAGCGCAATCCAGACACAGTACCCCAATCTCGACCTCTATGCATATGACGTCGCAAACGAATGTATCTCCGATGACTCCAGCCGCACCTCCAATGGTAAGGACGGCGCAAGAGTTGCCGGCGATAACAATGTCACCGGCGGTACCTCCGCATGGGTTTCCGTCTACGGCAACAACAGCTTCGTAGAAAAGGCATTCACCTATGCCCGTAAGTATGCACCGAAGAACTGCAAGCTTTTCTACAACGATTACAACGAATACTGGGATCACAAGCGCGATTGTATCTACAATATGTGCAAGAATTTCTATAACAAGGGTATCCTCGACGGCGTCGGTATGCAGTCCCATGTCAATGCTGACTGGAACGGCTTCTCCGGTATGTCCGCAATCGAAACCGCAATGCGCAAATATGCCTCCATCGGCTGTGAGGTTCAGGTCACTGAGCTCGATATCTCCAAGGAAAACGGTAAGTTCTCCGATACCGATCAGGCGAAAAAATATGAAGGCATCTTTAAGCTCGGTATGGAAATCCCCAATGTCACAGCAGTCTGTATCTGGGGCCCCAACGACGCAAACTCCTGGCTCTCCTCCGGCTCCGATGCACTCCTTTATAACAGCAATAACCAGCCCAAGGAAGCTTATACAACGCTGACAAAGGTCGTTCCGCAGAGCGACTGGCTCTCCGATGACGAGATGTGGGCGAGCGTCAGAGACGGCTCCTACACCCCGCCTTCCTATGATCCCGACGAAAACGGCTACTTCTTCCACACCACCTATGAAAATGGTGCGGAATCCTGGACAAACCGCGGCGGCTGTACTGCTGAGGTTTCCGGAAGCGCAGCCCTCGTCGGCAGCAAGTCTATGTATGTTTCAGGCAGAACCGATGCCTGGAACGGTATCGCACTCTCCCTCTCCCCGGCATTCAAACCCGGCGAAACATACAGCTTCAGCTCCAATGTCATGTACGACAACGGCGGCGCTACCGATACCTTCTATATGAAGCTTCAGTATGAAGATGCTTCCGGCGAAACCATGTATGACGGTATCGCGGAAGTCACCGCTGTCAAGGGCGAATGGGTTCAGCTCGCAAATACTGCTTACACCATCCCCTCTGATGCCACCAATATTCAGCTCTACCTCGAAACCGCTGAATCAACCGTCAACTTCTATGCAGACGAGATCATCGGTGCTGTGGAAGGTACCGTCATCGACGGCCCGAAGCCCAAGAAGATTCTGCTGGGTGACGTGGACTGCGACGGCGTCCTCACCGCATCTGACCTCTCTCTCCTGAAACGTGGACTTATGACTGATCAATACGATAACTCCGTTGCAAAAGTAAATGCTGACGTTGACCAGAGCTACGAAATCAATAACGATGACGCAGAGCTCCTCCGTGATTTCCTCGTCGGCAAGATTGATGAATTCCCGGTTGCTGAGCGTGTGGTTGACTTCACCGCAATGGCTCAGAAATTCTCCGGACTGTCGCTCGAAGAAAGCTGGAAGAAGGACAACGAAAATAATGCCCTCTATACCCAGCGTTTCGGTGCTGACCCCGGCTGGATGGTCTATAAGGACAGACTCTACGTCTATACCACCAACGACGCATATGAGTATAACAACGGTCAGATTCAGGAAAATACCTATGATGTCCGTACCCTCAACTGCGTATCGACCGCAGACCTCGTAAACTGGACCGACCACGGCGCAATCCCTGTTGCCGGAAACGGCGCAGGTGCTGCTCCCAACGGTGCACAGTGGGCTTCCAAGTGGGCTTCCCGTTCCTGGGCTCCCGACGCTTGCTGGAAGACCATCAACGGCAAGGATAAGTTCTTCCTCTACTTCGCAAACAATGGTTCCGGTGTCGGCGTTCTGACGGCTGACAGCCCGGTAGGCCCCTGGACCGACCCGATCGGACGCGAGCTGATCTCCAGAAATACCCCGAACTGCGGCAATGTTACATGGCTGTTTGACCCGGGCGTTTATGTGGATGAAACAACCGGTATCGGTTACCTCGCATTCGGCGGCGGTGTGCCCGATGGCAAGGCTGCGGATCCCGGCACAGGCCGTATCGTTCAGCTCGGCGATGATATGACCTCGATCGTCGGCACTCCGACAACCCTCAATCCCCCGTACCTCTTCGAGGACTCCAGCCTCATTAAGATCGGCAATACCTGGTACTATTCCTTCTGCCACAACTGGAACGTACCCGGCGGTCAGGCATTCCGCAACGCGGATATCGGCTACATGACCTCCAATAATCCGCTCGGACCGTACACCTATCAGGGCGTTGTCTTCAAGAACACCGGCGACCAGCAGCTCGATAAGGGCGGTAACAACCACCACTCTGTCATCGAATTCAAGGGCAGCTACTATGTTCTCTATCATACCCGTGCAATCGAACTCCGCATGGGCACCAACCTCAACTATCGTTCGCCTTCCATCGACAAGTGCACCTTCTCGAACGGAAAGCTCTCCTGCAACGGCTCTATGAGCGGCGTTTCCCAGATCGAAACCCTCGATCCGTTTACCAAGGTTCAGGCTGAAACCATGTCGAACCAGTCCAAGGGCGTTTCCGTTACCGGTCTGTACGATACTGTCGTCAACGGTAAGAAGGGCAGCTGGACAAAGGTCAGCGGCGTTGCCTGCGGTTCCGGCGTCAAGAGCGTCACAATGAAGGCTTCTTCTCAGAACGGCGCGGTCATTAAGATCTGCACCGGTTCTACTTCCGGTACGGCTGTCAGCTATGTCGAAATTCCGGCAGGCGGACAGATGTCCGAAATCACTGTTCCTGTTGTCGGTCTCTCCGGCACAGAAACCCTCTACTTCGTATTCAGCGACGCTGCTACGATTGATAGCTGGGTATTCCAGTAATCCCCTTTTCCCCTTATTCCCGAACCTGATTCATCCGCTGAAAGCCCCCCGCTTCCCGTCATAGCTTTCATCACTCTCAAATCCCTTTCAGAAGATGAATGTATGTGCATCCAAGTGAAATCATCATAGTGCCACAATATGATGATTTCACGCACAAATTTATAAAAATCCCCTTCACATTCGACGGTCTGCGAGAAAGGCAGACCGTCGATTTATTTATGCCGGTCAAGCATCCGGCAATGCTTGACTTTTCAGGCGGAATTTGCTATACTTATAGAATATCATCGCGAAAGGAGTGTTATGTCATGGGAAAGCTTTATGAATCCGGCGAAAACTATCTCGAAACAATCCTCATCCTCAGTCAGAATGGGGCTGACGTCCGTTCCATCGACATCGCACATGAAATGGAGGTTTCAAAACCCAGTGTCAGCCGTGCGGTCGGTATCCTCCGCGACAATCAGTTCATAGCAGTCGATAAAGACGGCTATATTACGCTGACCGATACCGGCAGAGAAATCGCCGAGCGGATATATGAACGCCATCAGGTTCTGACACAATGGCTTGTCGATATCGGTGTACCGGCAGATGTCGCGTCAGAAGACGCCTGCAAGCTCGAACACGATATCAGCACCGTCTCTTTTGAAGCACTGAAAACGCATATCCGAAAAGCCCATCCCGGTATTCTTACTTCACCGGAATCTGCATAAAGGAGCATAGCATATGAAAAAGCAATACCTCGAAATCGGTAAGATCGTCAGCCTCCATGGTCTGAACGGTACCTGTAAGGTACAGCCGTGGTGTGATGAACCGGCATTTCTCTATGAATTTGAAGTGCTGTATGCCGGTAAGCATCATACGCCGATGACAATCACCAATGCACGCGTTCAGAAAAACATGGTGCTCGTAAATTTTAAAGGCGTGGAAACCCCCGAACAGGCAGAAGCCCTTCGCGGAACCGTCCTTTATATGAATCGTGACGAGGTTGCACTCGACGAGGATACCTACTTTATCCAGGATCTCCTCGGCGCAGCTGTAATAGACGCGGATGACGGCCGCGAATACGGCAGGCTGACGGATATCCTCCAGACCGGCGCAAACGATGTCTATACCGTAAAAACGCCGCAGGGAAAAGAACTTCTTGTACCCGTCATTCCGGATGTCGTACTCGAAATCAATCCCGACGAAGAACGGATTGTCATCCGACCGCTGAAAGGACTGTTTGACGATGCAGATTGAAATCGCTACCCTCTTTCCGGAAATGTGTGAGGCTGTCCTCTCGACCAGCATCATCGGTCGTGCCCGTACAAAAGGTGCACTGACGGTGAACTGTCATCAGATCCGCGGCTATACGACTGACCGCCATAATCGCGTCGATGATTCTCCGTTCGGCGGCGGTATGGGGATGGTCATGCAGGCACAGCCCGTTTACGACTGCTGGAACGCGGTGCGTGCACAGTCCGAAGTCCCGATGCATACGATATATCTGTCACCGAAAGGAAAAACACTTACCCAGCAAAAGGTACGTGAACTCGCAGAACTTCCGCGGCTGTTCTTACTCTGCGGACACTACGAGGGCATCGACCAGCGCGTACTGGATAAGATCGTGGACGAGGAAATTTCAATCGGGGATTATGTTGTGACGGGCGGCGAGCTGCCGGCACTCGTACTCACAGACGCTGTCGCCAGAATGTGCGAGAACGTCCTCCCATCCCCCGACGCTTATATGGACGAAAGCCATTTCTCCGGACTCCTCGAATATCCCCAGTATACCCGTCCCGAAATCTGGGAGGGAGAAGCAGTTCCGCCTGTCCTCCTTTCGGGACATCACAAAAATATTGCCGCATGGCGCGCGAAGGAAAGTCAGCGTATTACAAAAGAACGGCGGCCTGACCTTTGGGCAAAGTGGTCAAATGGTGATTAAATGGTCGCGTACTTGTTGGTTTGAACAAAAAATTATGTTGAAAACTATCTGCTTTCAACAACGAATTTCAACACTCTACCCCTTTTTTCTTTCGTGAATATGTCCAAACAGAACCGATTTCCATTCCCCCGAATGTAGCATTCCGCAGAATTTTCAAGAAAACATCAGGTTTTGTAGATAAAAGACATTGACGAGAACGAAAATAGCCTGTATAATGATATCATAAGCTTCGCCTAGTATATGGTCTGGCTTGGGATGTACATCATTTGCGTGTTCCGGGCTTCCCGTTTCCGCGTTTTTTCTCCCACGCCTCCATATCATGATTACCAGACTGCACGGGAAATTTTTTGCAGGCGGCGAAGTCCTTCCATCCCCTTCATCGGGGCGAAATCATAAAGGAGAGAAAATATATGTGTATCAAAGATGTCATGGTTCAGAATCAGGTAGGTCTCCACGCACGTCCTGCAACATTCTTTATCCAGAAAGCAAACGAGTTCCGTTCTGCAATCTGGATTGAAAAAGAAGAGCGCCGTGTCAATGCAAAGAGCCTGCTGGGCATCCTTTCGCTCGGTATTGTCGGTGGTACCGCAATCCGCATTATTGCTGACGGCACAGACGAGGAACAGGCTGTTGCTTCTCTGGTTGAGCTGGTCGATAGCGGTTTCAGCGACGAGAGCCGCTAATCCATTTTTTCATTTGAATATGATGTAATCCGGAAAGGGACGTTTCTGCTGAAACGTCCCCTTTTCAATATTCTCACGCCGTCATTCCTGCTGCGGTCTGGGCATACATATTTTCTGCAAGAATGCCATATCCGCGCGTCGGATCCTTTACGAATACATGCGTCACGGCACCTACGAGCTTTCCGTCCTGTACAATCGGACTGCCGCTCATACCCTGCACAATTCCGCCGCTCCGCTCCAGCAGCGTTTCATCTGTAACGTGTACTACGAGATTTCGTGAACCGGATACGCCGCCATGAATCTCCTCAATCTCGATCGAATATGCCGCAGGCAGATCGCCCAGAATTGTCGTGAACATGATCGCGTCACCCAGATGAATATCCTGCTGATAGCCAAGCGGAATCGGATCGCGCTCCGGATGCGGCAGTGCTTTCAGAATCCCGAATACACCGCTTGCTGTATTCGATAACAGCGTTCCCATCGCTGAATCTGTATCAAAATGGCCGCGCAGCTCGCCGGGACGTCCGGCACAGCCTGCCAGTACATCGGTCACATCTGCTTTCAGCACATCTCCTGATGCAAGCGGAATCTGTTCGCCCGTATCCGGATCACATACCGCATGGCCAAGCCCTCCGAAGCGTACTGTGCCGTTCTCTGCCGGAACATAATATGTGACAGTTCCGATGCCTGCTGTGCTGTCACGCACCCACATTCCGGTCTGATAACAGCCGTGAATACTCGAAAACACCGGCGTGATCATCACAGTCTCCCGAATCCCGTTGCGCAGATACGTGACCGGTACCGCTTTTCCCTCTGAGCCAAAGACTGCCGACTGCAAATCGGAATTCCCCGAAATCTGCTTGCCGTCTACCGCCTGTATGACATCACCCACCTGAATGCCTGCGTCGCGTGCCGGACAGCTTTCTCCGCTCAAGGTCACAACATCATCCAGCGATACCACCATCACACCTGCCATCAGCATCCGGATCCCGAACGGCTCGCCGCCCACAAAAACTTCTCTCGGCTCAACTACTGTCAGCGAAACCGTTTTTACCGGAATAATCCCGAACAGCCTGACTTCTGCCTGCTGCATCGCAGGAACCGTTTCCGCTTCGCCCGTTATCGTCACAGGAAATGCTGCCGCAATCGAAAACGGCTGATCGGATTCCCAGTAATAATGATCGGGCAGCCGCTGTGCATAATATCCCGCTGCGCCGCCGATCATAATCCCAAGTCCGATCAGACCTGCACCCAACCGAAGCAGCGTTTTTTTGAAAATTTGCATTGTCTGCATTGTCATCTCTCCTTATGCGGCGCGTCCTCTGCCGCATACGCATAGGATTGACCGATCTCTGTGCCGATAATCAGCCAACACCTGCATATTTTTACGGATGATTCCGCCAATCCGCGCAGATACGATGAATTCACACGAATTCTCCCGAAATCCAACCCCGTACTCCGCCATTTTCCATGCGGCATCTCCGGCAATCAGAACCGGAAGAATCCGGATTCTGACCGGATATCGTCTTGCCATGCTTTCTTCGTGCATTCTCGCAGCTGTTCGACCGGATTATTAAATTTTCAATATATTTTAGCGCATGAATCGGATATTTTATGTGCAGATGCTCGATTTTATCCCATTCGTGATATTTGTTAATTATTCGACAAAAGAATTGTTCTTTCCCCATTCTTCGCTCTTGCTTTTCATTTCCCTCCATGCTAAAATAGAGATACAATGCAAAAGGAGGTAAAACCATGCAAAAACAAGTCAAAGTTTTGATTGGAGATGACACCGCAGAATATGGCGTTTCTTGTGCCAGCATTCTGCGCTCTCAGGGAATGTATGCCTACACCAGACCCAAGAACGGAAATACCGTTCTGGAATCCATTCGAAAGGATACGCCGGATGTCGTGGTCGTCGATGCCGTCCTTCCCCATATGGATGCCATCGAACTGATGAAAAAGGCAAAATCAGGCAGCGGAAAACACCCTGCTTTTATCGTAACATCCGCTTATGACAACAGCTTCGTTGAACAGCAGGTCATGGAAAACGGCGCTTCGTACTTCATGCTGAAGCCCTTCGACTTACAGGTTCTCGGAGAACGCATCGCGCTCCTCACAAATAAACAGCCGCTTGGAAGCTTCACCACGCGTGCCGGTCAGGATCTTGCCGTCACCATTACCGATATCATCCATCAGCTCGGTGTTCCGGCACATATCAAAGGCTACCACTATCTGCGTGCCGCAATCCTCAGTGCTTATCATGAACCGGAGCTGCTCGAAAGCGTCACAAAACAACTCTATCCGCGTGTTTCCCAGCAGTTCGAAACCACACCGTCACGTGTGGAACGTGCGATCCGTCACGCCATCGAAATCGCATGGGACCGCGGCAATCTCGATACCCTCAATTCGTTCTTCGGATATACCGTCAATACCTGCAAAGGAAAGCCGACCAATTCCGAATTTATTGCCCTCATTACGGATAAGCTTCGGCTCCAGAATCGTGAAACAAGCTGAACACCGTTCAGCATGAAAATTTAAGGAGGAATATGATTATGGCACTTCAAAAAATCGACATCCAGACATGGGAAGGAAAACCCTTCGAAGCAATCGGCAAGGACTGGTTTCTGCTTACCGCCGGTACGCAGGAGCAGGGATTTAATTTCATGACCGCTTCGTGGGGTCAGATGGGAATTCTCTGGAACCGCCCTTCTGTCACCTGTTATGTCCGTCATTCCCGCTATACCTATGGTTTTATGGAGGAACAGGATACCTTTACCCTGACCTTCCTTCCCGAATCCCAAAGAGATGCCCTCAAGTTCTGCGGCGCAAATTCCGGACGTGCCTGTGATAAGGTCAAGGAAACCGGTCTTCATCCCATCACACTCGATGGCGGCGTCAGCTTCGAGGAAGCAACCCTCGTTCTTGTCTGTAAAAAACAGTTTTCTGCCGACATGAAAACGGAAGATCTCCCGAAGACAATTGCTGACAGCTTCTATGCAAATGACGCGGCACATAAGCTCTACATCGGTGAAATTATTTCCGCTTACGCACAGGTTTAATCATCCCATCATCTTCATCCCGCAAAATCCCCTTAGCTGCTGCGGCGCAAATATATGCCGACGGCAGACTAAGGGGATACTTTTCTCTCGATTTTGATGCAAAAAGAATCAGCCTGCAAAGCATTTCGCTTCACAGGCTGACAGGTATGCAGCAGATTGTATATCGGATTACAGTGCATCCAGTGTTGCGGCAGGTGCAGCAGCGTCTTCTTCATCCGCAGCATCCGCAACATATTCTCCGGCAGCTTCCGCAGCAGCAGCGAGCGATGCCAGATCATCGGCAGCAGCCTTCGCGTCAATTGCGGGCTTCACTTCGGATTCTGTCGCTGCGGCCGGCTTCTCCTCAGTTTTCTTCGGTTCTTCCTTCGGCGCTTCCGCTGTAGGTTTTGCAGGCTTTTTTGCCTTTACCGGCTCTTCATCAAAATTCTTTTCGTCATAGTCACCTTCCAGGAAACCAACGATATTCATCTGTTTCACAGGAATTCGCTTTAACGGTGAATATGTAAATTTCGGGCAATGGTATCCTGCATCAACGAGTCCTTTCTTGGTACAAAGAACCTTTTCGCCGTTGCTTGCACGTTTTCCGAACTCACAATATTCACATCTGGGCGCAATCGCTTTGCCAAAATACTTGCCGCCTTTGGAAAATACATCAAAAAGTCCCATAAATATCACCTCATTGTAGAGTTTTTTTTATTATACCACAATTTTTTCAATTTGTCTAGTCTTTTTTTATAATCAGCGGAAATCCCGTCAAAAAAATCAGGAGCGATGCCAGCGGAGAAACAGCCTAAACCGAATGCTCAAACGAGAAAAATACTGAATGTACATAGATTTCCGAATCCCAGAGCATCGGCACCACGGAAAATCCTGCCGCAAGAATTCCCACCAAAATCCGAATGCCGATCAGCCGTTTCCAGGATACAATCTCCCCTCCGAGTGCTTTGCACTGCATACAGACACAGATTCCGCCAAAAGATAAAAAGAATGTGGTCAACGGAATCGCAGCCTGTGCCGGAATTCCGCTCCGACAGAATCCCGAAAGCTGTGTAATATCAAGCAATACCGCGAAAAATGCAGCCGTCTGATGCTTCGGAACACGAAAAATCGTTCCGATTCCGCAAAGCATCGGGATGATACCCACCCACTCCAGCATCCATGTCAGCACACCGAACAGCAGTACCACACCGCAGATCCCGACCAGACTCCTGACCGCCCCCGCAACACTTTCTGTCAGAATCAGAGCATCCACGCGGCAGTCGGTCACCTCGGACTCCTGCGGCGCATCCCGATATTTCGGGCGGATCCGGCGTGCAAAACAAAGGTTTGCCAGCACACCGCATCCCCAGAGATACCATCCGATTCTTACGTCCCCGAATAGCTGTGCACCCGCCAGCCCCACCGAAAACGATGGGCCGCCGCCAAAACAGACCGCGCTCAGGCGCTGTGCATCCGCGATAGATATCTCTCCCGCCCGCACAAGCCGTCGGAGCAGAATGATGCCGACTGGATAGCCGGCAAGCTGTGAGATGACAAATACGCCCAGAAAGGATGCCGACCAGCCCGACTTCCGGAAGAACCTTGCACATTGCCGGCCGAGAATCTGAGCACCACCGCTTTGCTGAAGAAGATTGGCTGCCGCCATACAGGCAAATAACGACGGTATCAACACCTCCAGACATAAGCGAATCCGTCCGCGCAGCACCTCTGCAATCTCTCTGCCGCTGTTTCCGAGAACGCCCAGTACCCCCAGCAGCAGTACCGCAACGCCTGTCATCATCCATTCCCTCCCACGGACTATTTTTTCCATTCCATCACGACCTTTCCTCTGATTCTATGCAAAACCTGCATAGAATCAGAACATTTCCCATATGTTATTCATAAGAAAACCAGTGATGAGGTGAACGATATGCGGCATAAGAATCCCCTGCTGCTTGAAGATACGATTGAGATCTCCGGAAATTCCGATATCTATTTTGACCGTTGCAGACGATTGCTTGAATGCAGCGATTTACTTGTCCAGCTCCAGACCCATGGTCACACCATATCCGTCTGGGGCAGTGGACTTACGGCATCCGATTACAGCCTTCACGGACTTCATGTCAAAGGCGAAATCGCGATGATTGAATTTGACGGCGGACTGCGGTAAGTGAGGCGAAATCATATGGCAACCATCAGTTTTTCAGCAGAAGGCACGGCACTGAATGCGTTTCGTGACGCACTCCGGATCCGCCATCTTTCCTGTACCCGACAGCAGATCCGAAACGGAATCTTTTATGCGCATACAAAGCTCCGGTATTGGTACGGGATCTCTGCCGCCGCCGCAGAATTCGATATCCGGCTTTCGATGATCCAAAAACAGGGGCTTTATTTCCGACTCTATCCCTATCGGCTCCGTCTGATCGGAATCTGTATCGGAGTGCTCTGTGCCGGTGCATTCTTTTACTGGAACGCGTCCCGTATCCACAGCATCGAAATCTACGGCAACTCCACAGTTTCAGATACGGAAATACTGGCCGCGCTCGACAGCCTCGGCATCCGCCCCGGAACCCCCTATCGGGAAATTGCATTCACCGCCGCCGAACAGCAGCTAAGACTTGCTGTCAGTGACATCGAATGGATTGCGATGCGTCACAGCGGCGGAAGGCTTGTTGTAGATCTGCGCGAGGAAACACCCCCGCCCTCGATCCGGCATGACCGTATCCCGACCAACTATATCGCGACAGTATCCGCACAGATTACCAAGCTCGAAGTGCTCGGCGGTCACGCGCTTGCAGCTCGCGGAGATGCCGTCAAGCCCGGCGATGTCATCATTTCCGGCGTGGTACAGGATCCAAACGGTGTGACACGGTTTTATCATGCAGACGGACGCGTAGAAGGAATTTACGAGTACGATTTCGAATGCTACCAGCCCTTTTGCGAGGAAATTACAGTCAACGGCGTCCAATCCTCCCAAGCCTTTCTGGATATATTCGGAAAACGCATTCCGCTCTCCGTCGGCTTTTCTCCACCGCCTGAACCCTTTATCTATACCGAAGAATCAAAGCCTCTGATGCTTTTTGGTACACCCGCGCCTTTTTCCATCATCCGCTGTCACTATACCGAACAGCTGCCGATGATTACAGCGTATTCTCCCGAAGAAACCGATGCACTCCTCCTCGAACGCGTCAGCCGATTTGAGCAAAATTTTCATAATGATGACAAGATAATCTCAAAGGAAATCGTCATGTCAGAAAACGATTTGGGCAAATTGCTGAAAATCCACTATGTTTTTGAGGGCGTTGTCGGAAAAACAAGTGAAATTTTTGTAAAAGTATCCTAAAACTATTCCATTTTTCATTTCTGTATGATATAATAGAAACAGAATTTTTCATTCCCTCATCATCAATAGGGATGTTCGGAAAGGAGCAGCGTTTCCTCTAACGGAACCATTGTATTTCGCATGGCAGAAAAAAATTGTACTCTTGCCGACTCCGACGCAATTGCGACCGTTTTCGGCAGCTACGATAGCAATTTAAAACAAATTGAACAGCAGTTTCAGGTTGTCATCGTCAATCGCGGAACCGGAATTAAAATTACCGGCGAGCAAGCCAATATCGAAAAGGCTGAACAGGCAATCCAGGCTCTCCTCCGGACGGTTCAGCGCGGTGATACCCTCACCGATCAGACCGTCCGATATGTCGTCAATATGGTAAAGGAAAATGCCGCAGAACAGCTCAAGGAAATTGCTGCCGACGCGGTCAGCTTTACCATCACCGGAAAGCCTGTCCGTCCCCGTACCGTCGGTCAGAAACACTATCTCGATGCCATCAGAAACAATACCATTGTACTCGGCATCGGACCGGCAGGCACCGGAAAAACCTATCTTGCTGTCGCGATGGCGGTCAAGGCGCTCAAAGCACATGATATCGAACGGATTATCCTGACACGCCCCGCTGTCGAAGCCGGTGAAAAACTCGGATTCCTCCCCGGCGATTTGCAGGATAAGGTGGACCCCTATCTCAGACCCCTCTATGACGCACTGTTTGAAATGCTCGGCGCAGAGGCGGTCGAACGCAATCTCGAAAAGAATATCATCGAAATCGCACCGCTTGCATATATGCGCGGACGTACCCTCGACCACGCGTTCATCATCCTCGATGAAGCACAGAATACCACCTCCGAACAAATCAAAATGTTCCTCACCCGTCTCGGCGAGGGCAGTAAAATGGTCATTACCGGTGATATTACCCAGATCGACCTCCCCGATCCCAAGCGCTCCGGTCTGATTGAGGCAATGAAAGTCCTCTCGACAGTCGATGATATCCATATCCACTATTTTTCCGAAAAGGACGTTGTCCGTCATCGCCTCGTACAGGACATTATTACCGCTTATGCTTCTTATGAACATAAAATAAATCATAATCACGAAAGGAAAAAGAATCGAAATGGCTAAATTAAAGGTTTATATCAAGGACGACCAGCATCAGGTCAAAATTCCGGTCGGCGTACGTCTTCTGATTCGCCGCTGCTGCCAGGCAGTCCTCACCACCGAAGGCTTCGGCCATGATACCGAAGTCAGCGTTTCTTTTGTTGACAATAAGGAAATCCGTAAACTCAATAATATCTACCGCAATAAAGATTCCGAAACAGATGTCCTCTCCTTCCCGCTTTCCGAAGGGGACAAGCTCGAAACCAACCCTGAAACCGGTTTTGTTGTCCTCGGCGATATCGTGATCTCCATGGAGATGGCTGTCAAACAGTCCAAAATGTATGGTCATGTCCTGGAGCGTGAAATCGCGTTCCTCACCGTACACTCTATGCTCCACCTGCTGGGCTACGACCACGAAACCTCTTCTCTTGACCAGCGCAAAATGCGCGAGAAGGAAGAATCCGTCCTCGAAAAGCTCGGCTTCGCAAGAGATACAAGCTATGTCACCCCAGAGGAGCAGGCTTGATTCATGGCTAGTAATCTCATCTTCAATCAGGCCGATGACACGAAAATCCTCTTTGCTGCCATCGCAGGTCATACCAATGCCGGCAAGTCTTCCCTTCTGAATGCAGTTATTGGCGAAAAAATTGCCTCCGTCAGCCCGAAGCCCCAGACTACACGCACCCGTATTACCGGTATCCGTAATGTCGGCAATACCCAGCTGGTCTTTACCGATACCCCCGGTCTTCATCGTGCACAGACCAAACTCGGCGACCATATGCTGCAGGCTGCGAAAGATGCCGTTTCCGATATCGACTGCGTGATTTTCATGGCGGACTGCACCAAACCTCTGGGCGAACAGGAATGCGCGATGCTCGACCGACTCGCACTCCAGAATACACCGGTCCTTTTTATCTACAATAAAATCGACCTGCTTTCCGATAAATCAAAGCTCGCGCCCCTCCTGGCTTCCGCACAGGAACGCTGGCATCCTCATGCGCTCATCCCCATCAGTGTCCTCAGAAATGACGGCGTTTCCGTTGTCATGGATGAGCTGCTCCGGCTCGCACAGCCCGGCCCGCATTACTTCCCCGAAGATATGCTGACCGATCAGCCCGAACGGGTACTCGCCGCCGAGCTCGTCAGAGAACAGCTCCTCAAGCTCCTCAGCGATGAAGTGCCGCATGGCGTTGCCGTTGTAACCGAACAGTTCTCCGAACGTCAGGATAAAGATCTCCTCAATATTTCTGTCACAATCTATTGTGAGCGCGAATCGCATAAGCGCATTATCATCGGCAAAAATGGTTCGATGATTAAAAAAGCCGCTACCGCCGCCCGTCATGAACTCGAGGACTTCTTCCGTATTCAGGTCAACCTCCAGACATGGGTCAAGGTCAAAGAGGACTGGCGCAACCGCGAAGGCCTTATCCAGAGCTTCGGGCTTTTTGAAAAACAATAATTCCCATGAAATAAAAAGACCAATTCTCCGCATCCTATCTCTTGCAGAAAGGATGTGAGCAGATGGAACAGTGTCAGGTTCAGGAAACAGATCCGATACAGGCCTGGGCGAAATTTTATGCAACGGGGCATGTGGAAGACTATCTGCGATACCGTCAGCTGTTACGCTGAGTTTACGATATAAAGGAGAATTCCTATGCTCCTTACCACCGTAAAAGGGCTTGTTCTGCGCGAAACACCAATCGGAGAAGCAGACAAGCTCTTTGATTTATTGACCGAAAACGGTGTCTATACCGTCCGCGCACGAGGCGTTCGGAAACCCGGCAGCAAATATGCCGCCGTCACACAATGCTTTGCCTACGGAGAATTCTGTCTGCGCCGGAATAAGGATTTTTTCTACCTCGACAGCGCGGCACCCATCTCCCTCTTCTACGGCATCCGCAATCACCTCGATGCACTCGCGTTATGCACCTATTTTTCTGAGCTGATGCGAAAAATCGCTACCAATCAGCCGCAGCCGCAGTTATTGCGGCTGTTCTTGCATTGTCTGCACTATCTTTCCGAGCAGACACGACCCCTTCCCCAGATTCAAGCTATTTTTGAACTCCGGCTGGTCACAGAACTCGGCCATATGCCGAATCTGCTCTGCTGTACGCTCTGCGGAGAATATCTCCCGTCTCACCTCACCCTGCGCGTCACATACGGCGATTTTCTCTGTAAGGATTGTACGCTTCACAGCGATGTTTCCGATTTCCATGTGAAATCTCCGGTGCTGCTTGCCGCAAGACATATCGTCTTTTCGGATTTCGAAAAGCTCTTTCTCTTTAAACTGGATGAGAAAAATCTCTCCGAGCTTTGTGCATACTCCGAATGCTATGTCAAACAGACGCTCGATGTCAGCTGTCAGGCACTCCGCTTCTACCATTCGCTGACCGCCGATCCGAATCTATCCCTTTGAACGGTAATTACTATGAACAATCATTTATCTTCTGATTATATCACCCTTGAATTACATAAAATACTGGAAATGCTCGCGAAAGAAGCTGCGAATGAACGAACGAAGCAGCTGATTCTCTCGCTGACACCCGAAACCGATCCTGATCGTGTACGAAGGCTTCTGACACAAACCGAAGATGCCTTCCAGCTTTCCGTGCGCTTTGGCTCCCCTGCCTTCGACAGCTTCCATGATGTCTGCGGGGCTGTGCGGCGTACCGCCTCCGGCGCAAGAGTCTCCCTGAAAGAACTGCTCGAAATCGCAAGGCTTCTCCGCCAGATTTCTTCCCTTTCCGACTGGTATGCACACTGCGGCAACCTCTCTACCTCACTTTCCGATCTCTTTGACCGCTTACAGCCCAACCACTATCTCGCAGACCTCCTTGAGCGTTCGATTGAGAACGAGGAACAGCTCGCAGATGCCGCAAGCCCCGAACTCGCTTCCATCCGCAAGAAAATTATTCAGTCCGGACTGCGGCTGCGCGAAAAGCTCGAAAAAATGATTAAGTCCCCGACGATGCAGACCTATTTACAGGAAAGTATCATCACCATTCGTGACGGACGGTATGTCCTTCCGATTAAAGCCGAACATCGCGGAAATGTCGCGGGACTGATTCACGATACCTCCGCCACCGGTCAGACCTATTTTATTGAACCGATGGCTATCGTAGACGCCAATAACGATATCCGTCTCCTCGAAAGTCAGGAACAGGAGGAAGTGGAACGTATTATCCGCAAGCTTTCCGCTGCCTGTGGAGAAGCAGCGGATTCTCTCCTTTCCGGCTATGAAATCGCGGCAGAGCTCAACCTCTATTTTGCCAAAGCTTCCCTCGGCACCATGATGAGCGGCTCTATCCCACAGATTACGGATGACGGCACCATTCTCCTCAAAAAAGCACGCCATCCCCTCATTGACCGCAAACGGGTTGTTCCGATTTCACTGACCCTTGGCGAAGAATATGCCGCGCTCATCATCACAGGACCTAATACCGGCGGTAAAACAGTTGCGCTCAAAACAGTCGGTCTCCTGACGGCAATGGCAATGTGCGGACTGATGATTCCTGCGGCGGACGGAAGTAAGATTTCTGTATTCGACCGCATCCTCGCAGACATCGGTGACCGCCAGAGCATCGAACAGAGTCTCTCGACCTTTAGTGCGCACACAGTGCAGGATATCTCGATTTTACAACAGGCCGACAGCAAATCCCTTGTCCTCATCGACGAGCTGGGTTCAGGCACTGATCCCGTGGAGGGTGCCGCACTCGCTGTCGCCATGATCGAACGACTCAAATGTCAGGGCGCAAAGCTCATGGTTACCACCCACTATCAGGAACTGAAACGCTATGCCATTGAAACAGCGGATGTCGAAAACGCATCCTGTGAATTCGATCTCGAAACCTTACAGCCAACCTATCGCCTCCTCATCGGTTCTCCCGGTAAATCCAATGCATTCGCGATCTCCCGTTCCCTCGGTATGCCGGAGGATGTGATCGAACACGCAAAAAAACTGGTCAGCACTGAAAATATGCGCTTCGAAACAGCCGTCGAACAGCTCGAACGCCAGCGCATCCTCCTCGAAAATCAGAATGCAGAGCTGGAACGGCTCCGCAGGGATGCCGCGGCACACGAAAAAGCACTCCGCGAAGAAGCAGAGGAAATGGAACGCCGACGCACCGAGGAACTCGATAAAATCCGTGCACAGGCAAGAAGAATTGTCGAACAGACTGTCGCGGAATCCAATGAGCTCCTCGAAGAACTCCGCGCACTCAAAAAAGAAAAGGAACAGGCTGATTTTGCCGAGAAAATTGCTGCGGCAAAATCCAAGTCCCGTCAGACCATTGACAAACTCTATGAAAATTCCGACACGGAACATACGAACGGGGAATACCGCCTTCCGCGTGCACTCAAGGTCGGTGACAGCGTGCTGGTCGTTTCTATGGGTCAGTCCGGTACCGTCCTCGCAGAACCTGACGCAAAGACGGTACTCGTACAAATCGGTGCCATGAAAACGCGTGTTCCGATTGACGGCGTTCGCCTCGAAGCCGCAAAAGCACAAAAGCCTGCCGACAAAAAGAAACTCCGTCATACCCCAACCGTACTTTCCTCCGGCGGCCAGCGCACAAGAAGTGCGGCAACAGAAGTCGATATCCGCGGCTGTACTGTGGATGAGGGTATTACTCGCATGGAACAATTCCTCGATCAGGCAATGCTTTCGGGCATCGCAACGGTAACGGTCATCCATGGAAAAGGAACCGGTGTACTCCGAAAAGCGGTTCACGAACATCTCCGCCGCTCCAAACAGGTGAAGGATTATCGGATCGGACGATATGGTGAGGGCGAAGACGGTGTGACAATCGTCAACCTCCGCTAAACCGAAAGGAGTCGCTATGCATCCAAGTCACTTGTCAGACCGCGCTTATGTCAATCGGGCATCCGATCCGATTGATCCGCATAACCCGTTTTCCAATCCCACCGAAGAATCGGAATATACACCCGATTATTCCGAAATCGTTCCCCAGATTACAATTCCCGGCTGTCGGATTCCACTCATTCCCTCATCAGGCGAAAAAGATAAAATCAGATATTTCTACACGGTTTCCGGATGTCTGGCATTGTTCGATTTTCTCCTCGCAGCGCTTCTCTCCGCACTTTTGATGTGTGCGGCAGGTTTCGCACTCCGCAGTGTTGACAGCGCACTGCTGAGCAGCGAACTCCCCCAGAATTATAAGAATATCCGTGCGGCATATCTGGATGACAGCTGTATCGCCATCGGCATCTCACTGCTGTCATTCTTAGCCGCAAATCTTATCACATTTTTTGTCGGAAGCCGGATCACCCATATCCGCATCAAGGATTATTTTCAGGATCAGTCGCTGCGTACCGGTACCATGATGCGGTATATTGCGATGGGATTATGGATCCAGCTCGTCGCGGGCTTTCTCACCCATCTGCTGATCCGAATCCTTGAGAACAACGGACTTTCCATCTATACGCCTGATTTCTCCTCCGGAAATTCCATCACTAAGCTGCTGCTGACCGTTCTCTATACCGCATTCATCGCACCGCTGACCGAAGAACTCGTATTCCGCGGCGTCATCCTCAAAAACCTCAGCCGCGTCAGCCAGCGTTTCGGTATTTTTTGTAGCGCATTCTTCTTTGCGATTGCACACGAAAATCTTCCCCAGGGTATCCTATCCTTCTTCCTCGGCATCTTCCTTGCCTATATCACCATTTCCCATAACTCTCTGGTACCGGCATTGATCGTACATTTCTCGGTCAATATGGTGACAATGCTGTCTGGTACCCTCCAGCAGATGTTTCCTGCATCCGCAGTCTCGGTTTCCAGCATCTATATGCTCGCCGTTCTCCTCTTCGGCTCAGCTGCCTTCTTCTATACGTTCCTCAGCGAACGGCTGCCGGTCGAAACACCCCATCAGAGCTTCCGCGGTATCCGTATTGCACTCACTGCACCGGGAATCTGGCTGCTGGTTCTCGCACATATCTTCTTTATACTTCTGCCTCACTTCTCTGATGCCATCGAGCATCTATTCATGAAAGGGTGAAATCCTATGTATCTATTCAATGTCCAAACCGCGATTGACGAATGCTGCCGGTGGGTTCAGGACTGGTTCGCCGCAAATGGTGACGGATGTCCGGCGGTTCTCGGCATCTCCGGCGGAAAAGACAGCTCTGTTTGTGCCGCACTCCTCTGTAAAGCACTCGGCGCTCATCGCGTTGTCGGCGTTATGATGCCGCGCGGCATACAGCCCGATATCGACGATTCCCTGCTGCTCTGTAAACACCTCGGGATCCGTTCTGTGACTGTGAATATCGGTGCGGCAGCAGACGCCCTCGAAGCCGCAGTCAGTGAAGCACTCCCGCTTTCTGTACAGGCGAAAACCAATCTCCCGCCGCGTATCCGTATGACAGCCGTATATGCCGTTTCGCAAAGTCTGAACGGCAGAGTCGCAAATACCTGTAATCTCTCCGAGGACTGGGTGGGCTATTCCACGCGATGGGGAGACAGCGTCGGTGATTTTGCACCGCTCGCCAAATTCACCGTGACGGAAGTCAAAGCCATCGGAAAAGCACTCGGACTGCCGGAATCGCTGGTGGAAAAACCGCCGTCTGACGGGCTCTGCGGAAAAACAGACGAAGATAATCTCGGCTTTACCTATGACGAACTCGACGCCTATATTCGCCAAGGCATTCTCCCCTCGCCTGAACATAAGGCACTGATTGACCGCAAGCATCAGATGAATCTCTTTAAGCTTGAAATGATGCCGGCTTTCCCCTACGAGCCCTGATATCAGCATACGCTTCCGACACAAGAAAAAACCTTTCCTGCCGCTTTGACAGGAAAGGTTTTTTTGTCATGATTTTTGATTGGAACGGAAGGTTTCCTTCCGGATTACCCCCGACAGCGCAATCAGCGCAATCACATTCGGAAGCGCCATCAGTGCGTTAAAGATATCCGCAAGATTCCAGACCGCCGCGACTGTCAGATACGGGCCGATCAATACCGCAAGAATATAGACAATCCGGAATGCCAGTGCGGCACCGCGCGAGGCATATCTTCCCAGCAGATAGGACAAGCAGCGCTCTGAATAATAGCTCCAGCCGAGGATTGTTGTAAACGCGAAGAATACCAGACAGATCATCAGCAGAAATTCAGAGACACGTGCCGGAAACGGAAGTCCATACCGGAATGCCGCAGTCGTAATCTCAACGCCCTCCAGCGTCGGATCTTTCCATACACCCGATATCACAATCGCAAGACCTGTCATCGTACAGACGCAGATTGTGTCGATAAAGGTTCCCGTCATCGTCACAAGCCCCTGCCGCACAGAATCCTTTGTCTTAGCTGCGGCTGACGCAATCGGTGCGGAACCAAGCCCCGCTTCATTCGAGAAAATACCTCTGGCAATTCCCTTCTGCATCGAAAGCAGAATCGCTTCGCCTGCCACAGCACCGCCGATGGACTGCAAGCCGAATGCACCGCGGACGATTTCCGATACCGCACGCGGTACTTCATCAAGATGGGAGAAGACAATCATCAGTGCACAGACGATATAGATAATTGCCATAAAGGGTACGAGAACCTGGGAAACATTCGATATTTTTTTGATACCGCCGATAATGGAGAGTGCGGCGAATATGGTGACCACAAGACCTGCGATCACGGTCACAATGGAATACTGCTGGTCGAAAATCGAAATCATATACGTGCTGTCGCCCTGAAAGAACTGATTCGCCGCCGCAGTAATACCGTTGATCTGTGTAAACGTACCGATGCCGAGGAGTCCGACCAATACACCGAATACCGCAAAGAGCTTTGCCAGCGGACGATATTTCTTTCCCATTCCGTTTTCAATATAATAAAACGGACCCCCCAGCTTTTCGCCGCTGCTGTCGGTCACACGATACCGGATCGCAAGCAGTCCTTCTGCGTATTTGGTTGCCATTCCGAAGAATGCCGCAACCTCCATCCAGAACAATGCGCCCGGGCCGCCGACTGCGATTGCAGTCGCAACACCGACAATATTTCCGGTTCCGATCGTTGCGGAAAGTGCTGTACAGAGCGCGGCAAAGCTGGAAATATCACCGTCCCCGTCATCTTCGTTCTGCACCATATACCGGAGTGCGGGAATCAGCTTTCGGATCTGAATCCCCCGCAGCCGTATCGTCAGGAAAATGCCGCATCCGAGAATCAGGACAATTAACGGAATGCCCCAGACGATAGCATCTATTTTCGCTATGATTTCAGACATACTTGACCTTCTTTCATCATTTGAGGACGCAAAGATCATTTTTCCAACCATATTCCAGCTGTCCTGCCGTAGAAAAGGCTGTTAAGGAGATTCCCTAACAGCCATTCTCATTTCATTTACGATTGGCGTCCTCACTGTTCCATATTATACCATATCCGCCTTGAAAAATCAAGTCTCTATTCCGATTCTGCCGTATGTTTCAGCAGCGCGCGCTTCATCCGTGTCAGGTCTGCCGCATTCAGCACCCCATCGGATTGCAGATCACCGGCTTCCCATGCAGGAAGTACAGCCGTACTGTCACCCGTCAGCCACTGCCGGAGCAATATAACATCGGCGATACTCAGCACCCCATCCGCATTCACATCACCGATACAAGTCTCTTTCGGCTCAGCCAGTGCGTCATGAATCAGCTGAAGGAGCGAATATTCACCTTTTGCGTCCTGGGAAAGCTCCCAGATCATAATTCCGCCGTACTGTTTTCCGAGCGCACATTTCTCTGACATCGTATCCGCGCCGTTGTATGCAATCCCGTCCATAAAGTCCTGATGATAGTTTTCGGGATTGTTCGCGATGATTTCGGAAAACGGAACATAGGAATTCCAGTCGAGTCTTCCGTCCGCAGTATACCCTCTCCCGTAAAACGGAACACCGAGCACAAGCTTTTGTGCGGGAATCTGTTTTTGATTCCGGAAATAATCCAGACTGCTCAGCGAGAAATTCATCCCCGCATGGCTCACAGGATCGGAATCATTATCGTATGCCATAACATTTACAAAGTCAAACAGCGCAAATGTTTCGGGACTGACCTTCACAGCAACCCATTGTGCGGTCGCTGTTGACATCTCCATCCCCCGTTCATCACATAACCCTCTCAGCGACTGACACCAATCTGCATAGTAGTTCCAGATCGTATGAGAAGATCCAAGCTCGATATCCAGATCCAGCCCGTCCAGATCATAGCGGTCGCAGTATTCCATAATATTCTCGTTGAACGCCGCCATCTTCTCCGGATTTTCAAGATACTGCTGGTAGTTGTCACAGCCGCCGGCACCGCCCAGTGCGATCATAACCTTCACATCCTGTTCATGTGCAAGAGTCACGATTTCATGCAGTTTCTCGTCCGGAATATAACAGAACAATTCTCCGTTTGCATCGGGATTGCAGAACGCGATATTGATATGTGTGAGGTTTGAAAACGTCAGTTCCTCATAGGCACGATAGCTCCAGTCGGGTAAATAGCCGACAATCCGCATCTGTGTTTGTGCTTCAGTTTGTGCTTCAGTTTGCGCATTCACAGGCGTCGGAAGACAAAACAGCATCGCACCTGCGAGCAATGCCGCACCGATTCTCCGTTTTTTCATTTTCATCCGCTCCTTTTTACGGCTTTTTTCCATTATAACATTCTGCACATTCCTTTGTCAACCCGTCAAAGATTCCCATACAAAAAACTACGGCATCCGATTTTTCCTCGGATGCCGCAGTTCTGTCAGTCAGATTTGGCGCGATATGCCTTCTCCATCAAAGGTCAATGGCCGGAAGTGTCACATCGGGCGTCGATGTGGTAATCACATCTTCTGCGTCAAATGCAACAATCGTGATTTCGGGTGCAATATACTGTTCCATATATTTATCCTCCTTAATGATTGCGGTTACGGAAGCTGAGAACCGCCTCGCCATAGTTTGCGATTGCCTGTGCGAGTTCTACGCTTGCGTCATCTTCTGCTTGTGCAAACAGGTCATTTGCATAGGAATACGGACAGAAGCTGATTTCGGCATAATCCTCCGCATCGGTTTTCGAACGGATCTTAAATACGTGCATCGTACCAAACGCAGTCGGGTCGATACCGGTAATCGAAATCGTATAGCACTGACCCTCCTGGGATGCCTGAACCGTTTTGCCGTCCATTGTCAGACGATATCCGCTCAAGTCTGCACCCTCTGCAAGCGTAAACGGAACCTTCATGGTCATCTGTGCGCCGATTGTGAGGAACGGGTTTCCTGCCGATACATTCGAACCGGAGCTGATGACTGCGGTCTTGAACGCATTCGAGAGCGTGACATTTTCAACGCTTCCGACCGGCAGATCACGGTTGAACAGTACATCGGCAGCCATGCCCTCGTATTTCTGAACCGCACCGACATAGTTCATCACGGTCTTCACCAGATTCAGGGTTTCTGCATCATACTGCTCTGCATTCGCAAGCAGCGTATCGAAATATTCTTTCACAGAATATGTCAGCTTTGTACCGACGGTACCATCGGAATAATGAATCTGCACACGGATCGCATCCTCGAAATACAGCGGATTAAGCGGACAGTTGAACGTATAGGTACCGTCGCCGTTATCCTTTGCATCCGAAAGAAGCTGTTTCATCAGACCGCCGTTTCCAAGCTTGAAGAGGACATATGCCTCGTCGTCCGCCATCGCCGCTTCGGTCAGAATGATTGTGACATTCAGCTTCATCGTCTTACCCAGCGATACATACAGCTTCGAGAAGGAATCCTTGCCGTTTTTCAGCTCGCCGCAGTCGCTGCATCGTCCGTTTTCCGCGAACTGATGCTGGGACTGTGCATAATAGTTATGCGGGCCGCGTGTTTCACCTGCAACAAATGCTTCGAACGGTTCGGTACGTGCTGCATCGACATACCAGCCGCCTTCGCCGCAGACTTCGTTTCCGAGTGCGGGAAGCGCAGTCACTTCCGTACCTGCTGCCACACGGAGAATCTCGGTCTTTCCGTTCCAGTAGTTCAGTACCAGATTGACACAGGGCTTTTCTTCACTGTCGCTGTAATCCTTTACGATACCGTCCGCGGTAAAGCTGCATCCGTCGTTCACGGAAATTACAGTACCCGGTGCAATGACCAGATTCAGATTTTCCGGAATGTTGAGATCCTCGGTAATGTTGATATTACCCCAGATCGTCAGCACCATTTCTTCTTCGCTTTCTGCCGCATCTGCAACAGCACCGCGGATATCCTGATAGGAATGGCCGTTGCTGAGCATTGCGGTTGCCTGTGCATTCAGATAGGAGGAGCGGAGTGTTTTTCCGCAAATCTCACAAATCTCAACCTGAACTGCACGCAGCTCGTCTGTGGGCGGGCTCATCAGCATATGCTTGCTGCTGCAGGTATGCTCGGGAACCGATGCCACAGGATATTCCATGGTTTCTCCATCCGAACGCTCAGCATGAATGATTGCCTGTGCATTTTCGGAATTCACATGAAGCTTCAAAACAGCGTTTCCGGTAATAATCAGCTTTCCGTCTTCTTCGACATATTCGCCCGATTCCACGGTGAGAGTAAACGGAGGCTGCTGGCTGCGGAACAGCGAACGGGAAATATTCGCCGGCTCGATATAAACAGTGGTCGTAGTATTTGCCTCCGGCGTCTTGACAATATAATATGCGTCAGATGCCAGCGTGAAGCAGTCGCCCATCATCGGAATCTGCAGCATTGCTGCTGTGGTTGACATCATACTCGAAGCCTTCTGGTCGGGATCATCATCCGAACGATAGGTTTCGATGATATCGCCGATATACAGTGCGGGAATATCCTCGCCCAGCAGTCCGAGTGCAGTTGACTTGGTGATCGCGCGGAAGAAATCACTCGAATACTTTTCCTTGAGCGAATCCGGGATGTCGGTAATAATGACCTCGAACGGAACTTCTGTGGTTGAGCCTTCCAGCGTTGTGCACGTCACATTTTTCAGGACATTTGCAACATTGACTTCGCTCAGTACAGACGAAATGACCGAACAGAACAGGTTTGCTGCCTTCAGGTACGGATTTGCACCGAAGCTGGTGAGGAGTGCGCCGTAATCTGCCATCATCTTTGCGAGTTCGACATTCTGCTGAAGCATCGACTTCCAGAGGTCGGTGACTTCCAGCCGGATGGTCACAGTCTCGCCCGGTTCAAGCGTACCGATCGGGTATGTATTGCCGCCGTCTAACTGTAAGGTTTTATGGTCGGTGTATGTGGAACCATTCTTTTCACGATAGGTCGTATATACGCCCTGCTCGAAACGGGTAATGCGGTGTTCGAGGTCGTATACAGGCTTATCAGATACGTTCTTGATCTTAATCGTAATCGGATAGGTCTCGCCGTAGAAGGAATAACGCGGTACTTCGACCGTCATATTCAAGGCATTGCCGGCATACACATGAAGATCATTCTTCGAACGGAAGGTATAATCAAATTCCTCACCGTTGTTCATGCCGCTGAAGATCGAAGAAAGCTGGTAAGTACCGGCTTCGTCGCCGCGGAGATACCAGTGGATATCAAATGCCTGATTCGGTTCGAGGGTGCCAAGCTCCTGACGGAGATCCGAGTTGCAGAGTGTCAGTCCTTCCGGTACATTCAGCTCTGCGCTGCAATCGGTCAGTGCTTCGGTATCCTTATTGAAGACAATCAGTCGTACATCATAGAATTCTTTCAGCCACTTGCATTCGCCGGAAATGATCATATACATTTCCTCGTGGACAGTTTCATAATGCCATACGGTCGGCTTGACATAAGGCTTCGAACCAGGAGAAGTAGAAGTACCGCCGGTGGAATTTCTCGGCGTTACCGTCACATCATACCAGACAACTTCATCATCCGAAGACTCAATCTTTGTAAAGTTGACGATTTCGGCCTCGAATTCAAGTTCTACTTCATACTTGAAGAAATGGAAATTCTCCTCATCCGAAAGATCAATACCGGCGTCAATGATCTCATCCTTTGTCATCGGCGTGACGGTCATTTCACCATCAATATCAATCCGGCGCGGCTTATTTTCTTCCGGTGTCGGGATTGCCGGCTCTGTGACAACAATCGCTGTGGTTGTTGCAGTCGTTTTCGAAGTGGACGCAGTAGACGCAGTTGTTGTCTTGGAGGTTGTGCTTGCCGTTGTTGTCGTCGCAGCAGTGGTTGTAGTCGTTGTAGTGGTCGTGGTGGTTGTTGTCGTGGTGGTGGTGGTATATGCCGGATCGTAGTGACCGCAGGGTTTTCCGGTATTCGGGTCGATGTTTGTGCAGTAGCCGGAATCTGCATGGCTGTGACCGGTAGCCCGACGGCCTTCCTCATCACGCTCATACAGTTCTTCTGTGACATACTCACAATTCTCACAGCCCTTGTTCCAGTACTCATTGTTGGTACAGTTCGCCTGCTTCACCACTTCGTTCCAGTCCATCACGTGCTCGACATGATATGCCTTACCGCTGTGGCTTCTGTCATTGGTATAGCGAACCTGTGTGTTCGGATCGGAGGGGCTGCACGAAAGATCTTCGGTATATCTGTAGACCGGATACTCCGTACCGATCGAAGGCATTGCGTCTTCTTCAGAAAGATTCTGCTGCCAGTTCTCACCGAGGAGATATGCTGCCTCACCGCTTGCAAACTGTTCAGCAGTCAGATTTCCGTTCCCGTCTGCGGTTTCGGAAATCGCATAGGTATTCACAAGATTCGTTTCATCATCGGTTACACCGCAGATACCATTTGCAGCAGTTCCGGTAAAGAAAGCGTTTGTGATGGTAGAACCATCCAGCTCATACACAAGGCCTGCTGACTTTTCGCCCTCTACGACAGCATTGCTGAATACATTGGAAATCTCGGTTCCGTTGACAGCGCGTGCCGCAATCGACGCGACCATATCCTCAGATTTCAGATGAGAATCCGTGATACCGAGCGCGGTCACAGCCGCCCCATCCAGTACCGTAAACAGACCGCCTGCGGATTCGCTCTCATAGGACAGACCGCTGATGGTATAGCCGTTTCCGTTGAAGGTACCGGAGAAGGAGGAAATCGGTGTCCAGTTCAAAACATTTGCTACCGTACCCTCTGTCTCCAGATTCATACCAAACTCGATATCATTTTTCAGTTCGATGGTGATATCGTCCGCAATCGCACCCGAATTGAGCTGCTCCGCAAGCCACATCAGCTGACCGGCATTCCGCACATCATAGAGCGATTCGGTTGCGAGCGTAGCTTTCTGGTAAATATACGGATGCTCTGCGGTATGGTCCATCAGAAGCGGACAATTGCTGTTGCCGTAGCAGACACCGTAAGCATCAAAGGCATGGTTCCGGAAGAGGTGGATATCACCAACCGCAAAAATCACGCTCTTTTCAACGGTTTCTCCGGCAGGAATCGTCAGATCATTCCAGGAATAGGCAATACCCGAATCATATCCCGTATCATATCTGGAAGAAAGATGATTGGAAAACGCATAGGAATGTCTGTAACTGTAATGTCCCCACCAGCAGGATGCGTCCTCTGGCAGAGAAAGCGAAAAGATATTGTTATCATTTCCACGCATCTCGATATAGGAAACATGAGAAATATCCTGACAGGTTTCAGATGTCAGCTTCTCATTCTCCTCGGTGTATCCGTAGATTGCCGCACGGTCATTGCTGCCGATCTGGACATCAGCGGTGCTGGCAAGGTCGAACGCGGTGATATCTTCAGCGCCTCGGTTCTGGATCAGGTAGCTGACCTTTACGAACAGGTTTTCTTCTGCATTCTCAGAAATCTCGCCGTTGACATTGCAGAACGAAAAAACAGGTGTGAGGTAAAGATCTTCGGACATCTGTCCTGTTGCCTGCAGGTTGTTTTTCCGGAATGTCTGCTGGCTGTCTCCGATACGATAGAGAATATCATAACCGTTATGTCCAAACGTAATCTTCAGACCCGACGCACCCGTAAAATTATAGTAATTGGAATGATTCAGATAATATGTAATATCCGAATACGTATTGTTCGCGGTGTAGTCGCTGTACTGCCATGCGGCATAATAGGTCTGATCTTCGGAATATTCCTCCGCCGCTGTGTTGTCGGCAGTTCTCCAGCCGTCAAACACCAGATTGGACAATGCCGGTGCCTGCGGTACCGGCGCTTCTGCGGATGCGACACCATCCTTCAGAACCGCAACCCCGTTCTCCACTGCATAGCTTGCGTTGTCAAGCGTGCCGCCTGTCAGCACAAAGCGTGTCGTGGACGCGGTAACCATTGCAGAAGCTTCGGTTTCGCTGCCGCTCTCGACAGCATCTTCTGCATAAACCCGCAGCAGCGCTTCGGTATCACGGTTCACCGTAACGCCGGAAAGCAGAACCAATGCTGTCAATGCAGAAAAGAGTTTTCTGGGCTTCAAATGATTCATTCCTTTTTTCCTTCCATTCGTAATATTTTATAGCAAATGCCTACGGGCCGCAAGCATAGACTATCGTTAAAACATATGAGATAGAAATTGAAAACAATGATGATATTATACCATTTTTCTGAATTTGCTGTCAATGATTCTCCTTTGGATTTGTTGAGATTCAACAGTTTATGACAGTGAATGATTCTTTGGTATGATAAAGTCATCTCCTTGGTTTTTAAATTGACAAGATATCGTAATTATGATATAATCAAAGCATCTCAAACGTCACAAAGCAACAATTATTTCTGCTGTGTTGTCTGATATGAAAGGAGTCGGATGCGATGAAACAGATACTCGACTGGAACGCCTATCTGGATACGGCTGTACAAGCCGTTGCGGAAGGCATTGTTATGCTGAAAAATGAACATCAGGTTCTCCCCCTCAAGCAAGAAGAAGAAATTGCAGTCTTCGGAAGAATGCAGCTCCATTATTACAAAAGCGGAACCGGTTCGGGCGGCATGGTGAATGTTCATCAGGTCGTCGGCATCTTGGACGGACTGATGGAAGCGGGAATTCCTGTGAATCAGGATTTGCTTTCCGTATATCGGAACTGGGATCTTGAACATCCCCCTGTTCAGGCAAACGGCTGGGGCGGCGAACCCTGGTCACAACCCGAAATGCCGCTTGATGATCAGACCGCAGAAAACGCCGCAAAAACTTCTGCCGCAGCCATCTGTATCATCGCACGCACCGCCGGTGAGGAACAGGATAATTTTGACGGCGAAGGCTCCTATCGCCTGTATCCGGAAGAAGCGGCGATGCTTCAGACCGTCCGAAAGCATTTCTCCCGGATGATTGTCCTGCTGAATGTCGGAAATCTCATAGATATGACCGAAATCGAAGCCGCAGATCCTGATGCGATACTCTATGTATGGCACGGCGGCATGGTCGGCGGAATCGGTACGGCAAAGGTATTAAACGGTGAAATCTGTCCTTCCGGAAAACTCCCCGATACGATTGCAAAAACCATATCCGATTATCCGTCCGATGCTGATTTCGGAAATCCCGAACGCAATTTCTATACCGAAGATATTTATGTCGGATACCGCTATTTCGAAACATTCTCTCCGGATAAGGTTCGTTATCCATTCGGCTTCGGATTGAGCTATACTGATTTCTCTGTCCGGACCGAATCGTTCGTATATGCTGATGACTGCGTCACAATTCGTGCCGCTGTCACCAATACCGGAAACTATACCGGTAAGGAAACGGTTCAGGTCTACTGTCAGGCACCGCAGGGAAAGCTCGGAAAACCTTCCCGCATCCTCTGCGGCTTTGCAAAAACCGAAGCGCTCGCTCCCGGTGCAGCGCAAACCGTCGAAATCCGGTTCCATACCGATCTCCTCGCGTCTTATGATGACGCAGGAAAAACGCCATACCGCTTCTCCTACCTCCTCGAAGCCGGCGATTACAGATTCTATATCGGTTCGGATGTCCGCACAGCAGAAGTCTGCGGCACATTCCATCTCGAAGAGGATATGCTGCGGAAAACCTGTCGTCAGATTCTGGCACCTGTACTCCCGTTCCAAAGAATCAAGCCTGTATCCAATGAACAGGGAACGCTCCAGATCGAAACCGAAGATGTGCCGATGATGGAATATGAAGAAGAACAGCGCAGAACCGATGCGCTGCCGGAAGAAATTCCCTTTACCGGTGACCGCGGTATCCGATTATCAGATGTCCGGGACAAGAAAGCTACGATGCAGGAATTTATCGCCCAGCTCTCTGAAGAAGAATTATCCGCGCTCATCCGCGGCGAGGGCATGGGTTCTCCGAAGGTTACCCCCGGTACGGCTGCCGCATTCGGCGGAATTACGGATGCGCTCCGGCATTTTGGAATCCCCTGCGTCTGCTGTGACGACGGGCCGTCCGGACTCCGCCTCGACAGCGGCATCAAGGCATTCAGCCTCCCCATCGGCACGCTGCTTGCCTCCACCTTCAATCCGCAGCTTATCGAAACCCTCTTTGCATTCACAGGTCTGGAAATGCGCACCAATCAGGTCGATATTCTCCTCGGCCCCGGTATGAACATCCATCGTCACCCACGAAACGGCAGAAACTTCGAATACTTTTCTGAAGATCCATTGCTGACCGGAAAGATGGGTGCGGCAGTCCTGCGCGGTCTGCGCAAAAGCGGCGTCATCGGTACGATGAAGCATTTCTGCGGCAATAATCAGGAAACAAACCGCCATTACTGTGATAACTGCATCTCGGAACGCGCACTGCGCGAGATTTATTTAAAGGGCTTTGAAATCGCTGCCGCAGAAGGCCCCGCAGACGCGATTATGACAACCTACGGCAGCATCAACGGACTCTGGACTGCGGGCAGCTTCGATCTCAATACCATATTACTCCGCGAGGAATGGGCGTACAAGGGCTTTACCATGACCGACTGGTGGGCGAATATCAATCGCCGCGGCGGTACGCCAAGCCATGACAATCTCGCTGAAATGGTACGGGCACAAAACGATATCTATATGGTCTGTGCGGACGCACAGAAAAATCCAGGCAATCTCCCCCGGTCGCTCCGTGACGGCTATGTGACACTTGCGGAATTACAGCGCAATGCAATGAATCTCTGTCGGTATCTGATGAACTGCTCTGCCATGCGGCGGCTTCTTAGCGAAGAAACGGTACCTGAAATCGTCGGCAAGCCGATTGACACAGAGGATTCAGGACGCCCGATTCCGGTCTATCCGGTTGATACGGAGGTTTCCATTCCCCTCTCGTCGCTTTGTATCGAGGACGGAAAACGAAACAGCTTTGTTCTCTCGTTTTCGAAGCTCGGACAATACGAATTTTCTGTAACCGCATCTGCGGATACCGATTCCGCTCTTTCTCTCTATGTCACAGGCAGTCATTGCGCAACATTTTGCTGGGACGCCGGCAGCCGGCATATCACGCACTCCAAAATCCTCCGCCTCTTCTCAAGCTACACCACCACACGTATGTACATCTACGGCGATCTCCGTCCCGAAAATATCTCCTTCCGATTCCGCAAGGAAGAAAGCTTCAATTAAGACAAAATCGGATGCGCCGGTTTCCTCCGGCAGACGTTTTGTTTGCTATGACAAGATCTTGTTCGTTTTGCACAGTTTTTACAAAATATCCAACTTATTTCTCAAAAGCCCTTGCAAAAATCAATTGGATATGCTATAATAAGCTTGAGCATTCGCTCTGTCGTTTTTAGGCGACAACACCATGCTATGCAGAAAGGATGTATTGACTATGGGTTTAATAGCAGCAACATTATCTTCGGTCGGCAGTGTATTCGCCGATCAGTGGAAAGAATTTTTCTACTGTGACGCAATCGACGACAATACGCTGGCGGTAAGAGCACAAAAGCGTACCAATGGAAAAGGCTCTAATAAGGGCAACGATAACGTCATTTCCAACGGAAGCGGCATTGTTGTCGCAGAAGGTCAGTGCGCGCTGATCGTCGATCAGGGCCGTGTTGTCGAAATCTGTGCACAAGCCGGCGAATATACTTATGATATGTCCACCGAGCCGAGCCTCTTCTACGGCAGCCTCGGCAAGAATATCCTCGAAACCTTCAAGGCAATCGGCAAGCGCATTTCCTATGGCGGCGTCGTCGCAAAGGACCAGCGTATCTATTATATCAATACCAAGCCGATTCATGATAACCGCTTCGGCACACAGCGTCCGATCCCGTTCCATATGGAAGATAAGTCCATCAATCTCTCTCTGGATATCAGTCTCCAGTGCAACGGCGCATATCTTCTCCAGATCGTTGACCCGATCCTCTTCTATACCAATGTCTGTGCAAACGCTGCCGGCGATTATATGAAGATGACACTCGATAAGACATTGCTCCCCGACTTCCTCACCGCACTGCGTCCCGCACTGATGAAGGTCTCTCCGCTTTGTAAGCACTATGCGGATATCGGCAACCACACGCTGGAGCTTTGTCAGGCGCTGAACGATCATCTCAGCCCGAAGTGGGGTCAGCAGTTTGGTCTCAAAATCATTGATGTCTACTTCAATGTCCTGAACGCAACCGAAGAGGACGAGAAGAATATCAAGAGAATTCAGCTGAACGCTACCAACAGAGACGCAAGTATGGCTGCCGCAACCCTCGTTTCCGCACAGGCGGAGGCAATGACCAGTGCCGCAAAGAATACAAGCGGCGCAATGGCAGGATTTATGGGCATGAATATGGTACAGAACGCAGGCGGCATCAATGCAATGAACCTCTTCCAGATGGCTCAGCAGAATCAGGCAGCAGCACCGGCTGCTCCCGCGGCACCTGCCGCAAATAGCTGGACCTGCAGCTGCGGTACCGTCAATCAGGGTAAATTCTGCACCGAATGTGCAAGCCCGAAGCCTGCGGCACCTGCTGCAAACGGCTGGACCTGCGTCTGCGGTGCCGTAAACCAGGGTAAGTTCTGTCAGGAATGCGGTCAGCGCAAGCCGGCAGGCGCTCCGATTTATCGCTGCGATAAATGCGGCTGGTGTCCGCCCGACCCTGCTGCTGCACCGAAATTCTGTCCGGAATGCGGCGATGTTTTTGACTCCAACGATATGCAATCATAATCATAAATCATACGACCGCTGTATCGGAATTCCGGTACAGCGGTCTTTGTTTGCATTATGGTTCTTTGTACCGCAGATACAGCTCTGCGGTTTCCTTTCGAATCACGATCTTTTCCAGAAGTATCGGCAATGCCTGACTGTATACAGATATCCCATCCCGTTCCAGCTGGACAGATAACATCTCCTCCAGTGCTGAGAGTGACATCGACGGATTTTGACAGCCAGTTCCGTGTTTTCTGCCGCTGCATATCACACGATTCCGACTTGTGACATACATTCTGCTTTCGCATTCCCCACAGTACACACGACCCGAAAGCCAATGCGTCCGGTTACGGGCACGCTGCGGTTTCTGTTCGATGCGTGTACGAACTGCTTCGAATACATCCTCGCCGATCACTGCCGGAATCGGATAGACCGTCCACATCCATGCCGGAAGCTGCTGTTTGCGGTTGGATTTATAGCTGAGTTTTTCGGTCTTATGAAGCATCAGCTTTCCGCAATAGGCACTGTTCTTCAGAATCCGTCCGATCGTTGCGTCATTCCAGTTCCTGATATTCCGATTCCATTTCTCTCCCGGCGGACGAATCCCGTCTTCCGTCAGCTTTCGTGCAATCGCACAGCGGCTTTTTCCATCCATATACGCTTTGAATATCCATATCACAACCGCCGCTTCCGCCGGATCCACGAGAATTCTGCCCTCTGTTTTCCGATAACCATACGGAAGTCGTGCCGCGGTACAAAGTCCGCTCTCCTGCCTTGCGTGCACAGCCGCCCGTACTTTCCGTGAAATATCCCTTGCGTACCAATCGTTCAATACCGCACGCATGGGAGAAAAATCATTCGCCGGAAGCTGCTTTGCCGTATCTATCCCGTCCTCGACTGCGATCAATCGGATCCCGTACTTCGGAAACCATTCCTCCAGCAGCTCCCCTGTTTTGACATAATCCCGGCTGAGACGAGACAGATCCTTTACCAGTATCACACGGATTTGTCCGCTTTCTGCCGCACGCAGCAGTTCCTGTAATCCCGGACGATTCCACTTTGTTCCCGATATGCCATCATCGGTATAAATCGCGCTGACCGTCATTCCGTTTCGTTTCGCATATTCTGTCAATAACAGCTGCTGACTCTGAATACTGCCCGACTGTTCCGTATCCCCGTCTTCACGTGAAAGTCTCAGATACAGCGCAGCCTGACCTACCGGTTCAGCCACCATACGCCAATATTCAGATACAGCGCAAAACAGCACCACAACAGATATGGAATCTGAAGCCGGAATGCAAGAATGCTGATCTTTCGAAACGCCCCCATCATCCACAGAATTGTTACAATCAGCCCCACCAGCCATACTGCCGCAAACAGATACCAGCCAAGCCCGAAAAACCAGATCATCCAGCAGAAGAAAAATGTCAGCTGTACCGAAAATGACGTAATCACACGTTCTTTGTCAATCGGGTCTGTATTAGGTGCTGAAACAGCCAGACCAAATCCTATCCCCAGCAATGTCAGCAGAATCGTCCATACCACCGGAAATACAATCTGCGGCGGTGTCAGCGGCGGCTGGGCAAGCATCGGGAATGCTTTTAATCCGTCCAGCGTCAGCAGGCTTGCAAGTCCGCCCACGCCCCAGCATAACAGAATACTGAATATGATCGGTTTCCATCGAATTTTTGTTTTCATCAGAACACCTCCTTGCATAGTATATGAAATCACACTCCACTTCATGCTTATTTTATCTAATTGGTCATTTTTGAAATTTAGGCTTGACTTTTTCTGATCCTTGTGATATAATATATAAGCAATCAGATAACGCGGAGTGGAGCAGTCCGGTAGCTCGTCGGGCTCATAACCCGAAGGTCGTAGGTTCAAATCCTGCCTCCGCAACCATCTATATGTGACGAAAAAGATCACATACCAAAAAAGTCCGATTATTCGGACTTTTTTGCGTATATAGACACTAAAATTTTATTCGCAAAACCATGGATCACCTAAGGCCGTTTGAGGG
>JAFXIC010000058.1 GCA_017533485.1 Oscillospiraceae bacterium | reverse complement strand
GAGATGGGCATGGGAGTACGAACGCCGGCAACCACGTCTTCGCCCTGAGCGTTGGTCAGGAACTCGCCCATCAGGCCCTTAGCGCCGGTGGCGGGGTCACGGGTGAAAGCAACACCGGTACCGCAGTCATCGCCCATGTTACCGAATGCCATCATCTGTACGTTTACAGCGGTACCCCAGGAATACGGGATATCGTTGTCACGACGGTAGACGTTTGCACGCGGGTTGTCCCAGGAACGGAATACTGCCTTGATTGCGCCCATCAGCTGATCCTTCGGGTTGGTCGGGAAATCTTCGCCGATCTTTGCCTTGTACTCAGCCTTGAACTGCTCAGCCAGCTCCTTCAGGTCGTCAGCAGTCAGCTCAACGTCCTGTGTGACGCCGCGATCAGCCTTCATCTTGTCGATGAGCTCTTCGAAATACTTCTTACCGACTTCCATTACAACGTCGGAATACATCTGAATGAATCTTCTGTAGCAGTCATATGCCCAGCGAGCGTTGCCGGACTTCTGGACCATTGTCTCAACGACTTGTTCGTTCAGACCGAGGTTCAGGATTGTATCCATCATACCAGGCATGGATGCTCTTGCGCCGGAACGAACGGAAACCAGAAGCGGGTTCTCCTTGTCGCCGAACTTCTTGCCGGTGACACCTTCCATCTTTACAATGTACTCTTCGATTTCAGCCATGATTTCAGGATTGATCTGACGGCCGTCTTCATAGTACTGCGTGCAAGCCTCGGTGCTGATGGTAAAGCCCTGCGGAACAGGAAGACCGATGTTGGTCATTTCAGCCAGGTTTGCGCCTTTACCGCCAAGCAGCTCACGCATGGTTGCGTTACCTTCAGAGAAAAGGTAACAATACTTTTTGCTCATTGGAAAAACCTCCATTCTTTGTTACCGGCTTCACAGCGGCATCCGAACCGCCGCAGACCGGATATGGTATTATTATACCACAATCCCCCATAAAAAGCTAGTGATTTTCGAAAATTTTTTGAATTTCCGTTTTTTTGTCAGATTTTCACAATTTTCCGCCCGATGCTTGCATTTTGAAATGAAATCTGCGATAATATATAGGACTAATTTTTTCTTCGGAGGCTTTTATGGATCAAAATCAGACGCGCCCTAAGGTTGAAATTTTTTCTGACGGCGCCTGCAGCGGCAATCCCGGCCCCGGCGGCTGGGGCACAATTCTCCGCTTCCGCACAAAGGATGCCGTACACGAAAAGGAGCTTTCGGGCGGCGAAGCGCATACCACCAATAACCGCATGGAACTTTCCGCCGTCATCGCCGGACTCCGCGCACTCAAAATGCCCTGTGACGTTACCCTTACCACCGACAGCAAATATGTTGTGGACAGCATTCAGAAAGGATGGGTATACAGCTGGAAGAAAAAGGGCTGGATAAAGTCCGATAAAAAACCGGCGCTCAATGTCGATCTCTGGGAAGAACTGCTCCCCCTTCTCGCGATGCATCAGGTCAGCTTCGTCTGGGTCAAAGGACACGCCGGACATCCCGAAAATGAACGCTGCGATCATCTCGCTGTCGCGCAAAGAACCCGATTTTCCGATTGAACCGCACACTCCACCCGCATAGCCCATTGCCCTGCTTTATTCCGGCAGCGCAATGGGCTTTCCATTCCGATTTATGGTTTTTTCAGATTTCTCACAATTTTCCGTCCGGTTTTTGTGCTTTTGCAACAAATCAGGCCGCAAATTTTGTCGCAATTGCCTGTGGAAATTCCACAAAGAATATGATATAATAAAGTAAATTCGAAGCAAATTGGGGAATAATTTCCGCCATTTTGTACATAGGGGGTTATATTATGCTGCAACAACTCAAACGTACCATTCTTTCTAAGCTGACCGCCGCAGGAACTGCCGCAGTCATCACCGCCTCATGCTGTACCGCACATACCTTTGCTGCCGACTCCGCCGATATCTTCCGCCAGAGAGTCTTAGCAGCATGGGCGGACCGCAGCGATACCATTTCCGTTTCGGACCTGCGGATGAACGTGGAGGATTGTGTTGATATCTATTATGAGCTGCTCTACTCCGGCTCCAACTATTTCTATATCGCCTCGTCTATCACTTACAGCCAGAACACATCGGGAAAAGTGATGAAAATCGGCGTCAAGTTCAATTATGATAAGGAAGATATCCCCGAAATGATCGAAACCTTTGACGCGGAAGTTTCCAGAATCGTCGGGATGTGCGATGATTCCTGGTCAGATACCGACAAGGTCCTCTTCTTCCATGACTATCTCGCCGCCAACTGCCAGTATGACGATACGCTCGTTTACGGCGACGCTTATGCCGCACTCATCAACGGTTGCGCTGTCTGTCAGGGTTACAGCCTTGCGATGAACGTCCTCTGTGACGAAGCCGGTATCACCTGCTGCGCGATTACCAGCGACTCCCAGATGCATATGTGGAATCTGGTCAAGCTCGATGGAAAATGGTATCACCTCGATGCAACATACGATGACCCCTCCCCCGATATCCTCGGTCAGGCTTCCCATGACTATGTCCTTCGTTCCGATGCCTATATGATGGCGGATGACGGCCATGGCGCGGATGACTGGGAAACATATGCCGGAGAAACTGTCGAATGTACAGACGATTCCTATGACGATGCATTCTGGAACGGCGCGATTGACGCGGTCACACCTCTCGCAGACGGTTCCTTCCTCATCAATATGCAGGTTCCGCCCATGTCGGTCACAACTGCGGACGATATCGGTGCATCCATCCTGCGCGTTACAAAGGATCATAACGGCAATTATCAGACCGCTCCCCTTTACACCATCCAGACATACTGGGAAACACCGGACGGGAATATCTACCGGAACTGCTATTCCTATGCCGAGGTATTCGGCGACCGCATCTACTATACAACAAGCGACCGTATTTACGCCCTTTCTCTGGACGGCTCCCAGCAGGAAGTCTTCTATACGCTGACTGCACAGGAAAAAGCACTGGGTTCGATTTACGGCATGAACATCGACGAAAACGGACTGCTTACCTACCAGATTATGCCGCAGCCCGGATATACCAGCACCAATCAGACGATTGATGTCACATACAAAACCATCCAGCTCGAAAAGCCCGCAGAACTCACAACAACTTCAAAGGCTACCACAACGACTACCACAACGACTACCACAACGACATCGACCACCACCTCAACTTCTACAATTGTATCCATCATTTACACCAGCATCGGTACAACCAAGTCAACCACCGCAACTTCAACCACAACTACAACATCTACCACGACCACCACTCCCAAGCCGACCACAACGACTTCTACCACAACCACAACAACTTCTAAACCCACCACTACAACCACGACGACTACTTCCACAACAACTTCCAAGCCGACCACTACAACCACGACAACTACTTCCACAACGACTTCCAAGCCCACTACTACAACCACGACCACTACATCCACAACGACTTCCAAGCCCACTACAACAACTACGACCACTACATCCACAACAACTTCCAAGCCCACGACTACAACCACGACAACTACTTCCACAACGACTTCCAAGCCCACGACTACAACTACGACGACTACATCCACAACGACTTCCAAGCCCACTACAACAACTACGACCACTACATCCACAACGACTTCTAAACTCACCACTACAACCACGACGACTACTTCCACAACACCGCAGACTACAACTTCTACCACGACAAGCTCTGTTCCGAGCACATCCGATACCACAAAAACAACAGTTGTTGCACAGACAATCCGCGGTGATGCAAACGTCGATCAGGAAATTGATATTTCCGATGTGATTCTGATTGCAAGAGTTGCCGCTGAGGATGATACGGTTACCATCTCCGACCAGGGCAAGAGCAATGCAGACTATAATCAGGACAGAATCATCAATGCGCTCGACGCGACATTCGTACTCAAAGTCATCGCAAAGCTCATTGAATAACAAAAAATATCCGGGGTGCTCAAGCACTCCGGATATTTTCATTCTTATTGAGATTCGGCTTTTTTCGGCTTGGTAATCGCCCAGCCGAACAGGCATCCGCACAAACCGCCGATGATATGTCCCATCTGCGAAATATTATCTTTTTTCAGCAGACCGTCCGCGACCTCGCCGCTCAGGTAAATGACTGCCACCAGAATCACTGTCAGCGGAATCTTACCCTTTTCGATGTTCGCAAAGGAAGTCAGCAGCATCAGCATAAACGCAATACCGCTTGCACCAAGCAGTCCGGTCGGATGGAAGAAAATCACCTGAATCAAACCGGTCAGAACCGCTGTAAACAAGATCATCTTCAACAGCTGTTTCGAGCCATATTTCTCCTCCAGCATCGGGCCGACCAGCAGAATGATCGTAAAATTCCTGAGAAAATGGCCGTAACCCGAATGTCCGATCACATGGGTAATCAGACGGACATACTGCATCGGGTCAAGAAAACTCGTTCGATAGACGGTGAAAATCTCACGATTCGACCAGCCGCCCGTAATGATATTGAGCAGCAGTGCCAACAGACTCAGCAGTGCATAGGTCAGGATGACCGGAGAATTGTAATGAAGCTTTCCAAATAATTTTTTAATCATATTCATCCCTCCATCGACATTATAACACATTTCCCCAAAAATGTCAATGAAAAAGCGGCACGTTTTCACGTACCGCTTTTTTTCGGAATCAAATCAGTTTTGCGATTATTTTCAGGATAATTGTCGTATCGGCTGCGGTATAGTTTCCGTCTCCATTCAGATCGGCAACGGCAAGTCCGCTGACCGTAATCCCAACGGTAATATCCTCCGCTACATAACGGCTGAGCAGAATCACATCGGAGATATCGACTACTTTATCTACATTGACGTCGCCGGGCAATCCTTTTTCAGTCAGATCGGTCGATGTCGTCGATGTTGTTGTGTCAGAGGTCGTGGTAGTAGTTGTTGTGGTTGTTGTTGCTTCCGTACCGCTGCCGCTGTACTGATAGAGGTCCTCCGGAAGCTCATCCAGCGTGATTACATAATCACTGTTATAGGTCTTTTTCAGATCTGCTACCGTATTATGGTTCTCGCTCATCAGAAATTCGCCGTACCACGGACAGAAATATAACCACCATGCGCCTTCGTTCACCATTCCGTCAATTGCCGGAATCTTATCGCATTCCGAGAGCGCAACCATTTTCGTATCGTTGCTGTCATTCACAAGCTTTAAGAAGACCGATGTTGCGGGATCGGTTCCCCATTTATGCGGAGAACCTTCATACTTATCGTATGCAATCATATCCACATATTCAGCCCCCGGATACCATTCAATGGAATTATCCAGTTCGTAAAGATTCAGCTCCCAGATACAGTTATGGACGCCATATTCTTCCGTCAGCTTCGTATACAGCAGCTTCCACAACTCCTTAAAGACTTCCGGTCCGCGGTCGCCCCACCAGAACCATGCCGTACCATCGCCATATCTGCCGTAATTGCCCTGTGCTTCGTGCAGCGGGCGGAAAATCAGCGGCACATTGGCTTCCTGCATCAGCAAAAGCTGTTCCGCAAGCATCCGTACTGCTTCATCGAAATATGCACGTTCCTTCGTACCCTCGGTGAGGATATTTTCGGTATTGAATGTGCTGTTCGAGCTCTGGTAGTTCTTATATGTGCATTTCTGCCAGTCAACCGCATCGCCCAGCGTATAGCCCTCGAAATCAATCGGAACATTGATATGCCAGGAAGCGGTTGCAATTCCGCCGCGCTCCGATACCCAGTCGATGGCACGTTCTGTGGTGCCGTCTTCCCATCCGTACAGCGGATTATAGTTCATCAGGTCAAAGCCGCGGACTGCGGGATATTTTCCGGTCTTTTCATACAGATACTCGAATTCCAGCTCCATATTTCCGTCATTTCCGCCGCCATAGATTTCCTGCTGTCCCGAAATAATCTGCTTCCCGTACTGCTCGGTGAGATAGGTCAGCAATGCTTTCGTTTCATCGGTTGCTTTTCCGTCCACCGGCACCGGCGCGATATCCAGCTCCGGCATCACCGCATAATCGAATGTCACCGTATCGTAGAGAATATATCCCCAGCTGCCTGACGCACCGATCTGGATGGTATGTTTTCCTTCGTCGAGATAGAAATAGCCGAAACTGAAATCTGACCATTCCTTTTCATTCGGGATATAATACGAGCCGATCACTTCACCGTCAACCGCTACGGTCTGGAGTCGGGTTTCCCCCTTTTCTCCGAGGTATGTCCAGCATCTTGTTTTCAGCTCGTACATTGCGCCCTTTTCCAGATCCACTTCGATTTTCATACCGCCGGAATTCGTAGCCCAGACAAAGCCTTCTCCGCTGTATCCGGGATATTCATCGTTATAGACCTTGGTTGCGACCTCGCCGCCGCTCAGTAATGTACAATCCTCCGCTTCGACTGCGAGAAGCGGTTCGGCGGCACCTGCCGTAAGCGGACGAAAGCCGGTCATGTTCGTAACGAGCAGTGCGGAGAGCACGACGGCACCTGCCCGAAGCTTGATTTTTCGTGATTGCATAGTGATTCCTCCCTCATCAGTTAATCTGTATTTATATTATATCACTTAAATCATAAGAAATCAATAGGAATATCTAAAAATTCATAATTTATTTTCAATTCCTTGTGCAACCTGCGGCGGAATGGTGAGAAAACCACCCGAATCAAACTTGTGTTTTGCGTATACTTTACAAATCGAAAGCTTTATGGTATAATAATACCACTACCCGAGAAAGGATGATACAGGATGAAGCAATGGTTATTGGGGCTGCTTTCAGCCGCCTGCCTGCTGGTTACGGGCTGTGATACAGCAGCAGACTCCCAGATTCTTACACCGGATTATGACAATCCAGGCATTACACTCGAGGTCGAAGAACCCGAACGGACGACGGCTGTCACAACGACCGAAACCACTGAAACTACTGACACCGCGCCATGGAGCGAATCGGAAACCACAGTCACCGCCGACGCGACATTCCCGATCCTCGAAACAACGGATACACCGGAAGCCGAAGCCACAATCGCCCTCGACACAACCACGGTTGCTGAAGCTGTCATCGACAAAGACGGCGTTTATACCACAAAAGAAGATGTCGCGCTCTATATCTACACCTACGGCGAGCTCCCCTCCAATTTCATTACCAAAAAAGAAGCACAGGAACTCGGCTGGAGCGGCGGTTCTCTCGAACCCTATGCACCGGGAAAATGTATCGGCGGAAACCGCTTCGGCAACTATGAGGGACTGCTTCCGGAAAAGAACGGCAGAAAATATACCGAATGTGATATCGACACACTCGGAAAATCCAAGCGCGGTGCCAAACGCATCGTTTTCTCCAATGACGGACTGATCTACTATACCGACAACCACTACGAATCATTCACCTTACTCTACGGGGAGGAAACATCATGAACAATATCACACTCAACGGCAGCACAATCTCCAGCATGAAGGAATTCCACAGAATCCTTGCAAAAGCACTCAGCTTCCCCGAATGGTACGGGATGAATCTCGATGCACTGTACGACTGTCTCACCGATATCAGCGAAGAAACCTCTGTCACGCTCAATCACGCACTCGAATGGTTCCAGCATTTCGGAAAGGACGCCATTACCGCAGTCCGTGTGATGCAGGATGTCTCGCAGTTCAACCCCCATTTCCATTTCTATTTCGGCGCTGACCAGAGTATCATGACCGATGACGACGATGAGGAGTTCTAAACGGCAATCTCATACAAACAGAAAAACTGCACGTTCGCAACCATAACCGAACGTGCAGTTTTTTGTTATGCCTGATTTTGCTGGAATGCCGCGAATGCGCGGTATGCCATATAGACGTCAGTCTTGCTGACCACTTCGAGCGGCGCGTGCATCGAAAGCACCGGAACGCCGACATCTACCGTGTCGATATTGAGGTTGGCGAGATATGCCGCAACGGTTCCGCCGCCTCCCAGATCTACCTTTCCAAGCTCTCCCGTCTGCCAGATCACTTCCTCGCGGTCGAGCAGTCCGCGGATTTCTCCGACGAATTCTGCCGAGGCATCGGAAGATCCGCTCTTTCCTCTTGCGCCCGTATACTTCATCATGCAGACGCCGTAATTGAGATATGCACAGTTGCGCCGATCGTTCACATCTGCAAATGTCGGGTCAAGCGCTGCCGTCACATCCGCCGACAAGCACTGTGATTTCGCAAAGACAGTATGTGCCTTCGTTCCGAACACTTCGGAAAGATCTTTCATGAAATCATGGAAATACGAAGAACAAAGTCCGGTATTGCCATCGCTTCCGATTTCTTCCTTATCGGTCAGAATGCAGACAGCCGTATAATCCGGCGATTTCGTATCCATCAATGCCGCAAGCGCAGGATACGCACACACTCTGTCGTCATGTCCGTATGCGCCGATCATGCTGCGGTCCAGTCCGAGATCACGCGCTTTGCCCGCCGGAACAATCTCAAGCTCTGCGGAGAGGAAATCAGCTTCAATGATGCCGTACTTCTCGTTCAGAATCTCCAGCATCCGAAGCTTGACAAGTTCGCTTCCCTCATCGCTCCGGAACGGACGCGAGCCAATCAGAACATTCAGTTCCTCGCCATGAATCCCCTGAGAAAGCGGACGCTTCACCTGCTCGGTTGCTAAATGCGGCAGCAAATCCGTAATACAGAAAATCGGATCCGCTGCATCCTCACCGATGGTCACCGGAATCTTTGTACCGTCCTGCTTGACGACAACACCGTGCATTGCAAGCGGAATAGCTGTCCATTGGTATTTTTTGATGCCGCCGTAATAATGGGTTTTAAGGAGTGCAAGCTCCTGATCCTCATAAAGCGGCGACTGCTTCAGGTCCAGACGCGGTGCATCAATATGTGCGGCAGTCAGTCGAATACCCGCATCGAGCTTCTGTTTGCCGATGACCGCAGCAATCACTGCTTTTCCGCGGTTTGTCACATAAATCCGGTCGCCCGCTTTCAGCTTTTCACCGCTTGTCCATGCGTGAAAGCCGTTTTCTTCGAGCAGCCCGACCGCACAATCTACTGCTTCCCGTTCGGTCTTTGCACGATCCAGAAATGCCTTATAGGCTTCACAGAATGCATCGCATTCTTCGATCTGCGCGTCATCCAGAATCAGTGCTGCGTGTTTCCGTTTCAAAAACAGCTTCTTCTTCAGTTCTTCCATTTTCTTTTTGGTTTCATCTTGTTTCTTTGCCATATCTATACCTCCTGAATACTAATTGGATGCCGAAAAAGCATCGTGCAAAGAACGATATTCCCGTATTTTTTCGATCACCTCACAGGTTACGGCACACAGCAGTTCCCGATCCCCGTTGTTGCAGATCACAAAATCGGAATGCTCACGGAAATAGTCCGCAGAAAGCTGTGCGTCCATCCGTTTGCGTGCCTGTTCTTCGGTGATGTGATCACGCGCCATTATGCGCGCCAGCCGGATTTCCGGCTCCGCCAGCACAGACAGCACAAGCTGACAAAAATCATCTGCGCGGCTTTCAAACAGCGTCGGCGCGTCCAGCAGAAGCCACTGTTTTCCTGCCTGCGCATATGCCTGAATCTGTGAAAGAATCTCTTTGAGGATGTAAGGATACATGATGCTTCCGAGGATTTCATTCTTACACGGATCCGAAAATACCAGCTCCGCAACCCTCGGCCGATTCATATTTCCATCCGGCAGCAGAATTTCGGTTCCGAAGCATTCGCACAGCTCTGCCAGACACGGGGAATCCGGCACAACAACCTGTCGTGCGATCTGATCCGCGTTGATCACAGCAAATCCATGTGCTTCAAAAATACTGCTGACGGTCGTTTTTCCTGCACCCGTCTGACCGGTCAGACCGATGACCAGTACATTCTCGGTGCCGTCTGTTGTCTGTTCGTGCATCAAACTGTCCTCACCTCATATCCTGCGGCTCGTATGAGCCGATTATAGACCGCAAGCCCGATGCCATCCGTCCGCGGTGCCCGTACATACACGCATTTCGCGCCGCATTCATCCAACTCGCGCAGTTTCCCGAAGAATGCCGCCGCACGTTCCGCGTCGGTATCTCCATAGGAGAGTGCCGGTATCCCGTTCGCGCTGCAAAGCGGAAGATCCGCGTCAAATACAAGCGCATATACGCCTTCTTCCTGCTGAGATTTCACATACCGCAGGAATTCTTCCTGTCCGCCGTTGACCAGAATAATCTTTGCCTCCGGCGCATAATGGCGATATTTCGTACCCGGAGAGCGTACCGGTGCATCCGGCGCAAGCTGTGAGAGCACAGCATCGTCCACAATCACACGCTCCGCTACCGTATTCAGCATCTCTACCGTAATCAATCCCGGCCGCAGCACACGGACAGTGGATGCATCATCCAGTACGACAACGGTCGATTCCACGCCCCCAAGACAGCTTCCGCCCTCTACGATTGCCGGAATCCGCCCGTCCATATCCGCAAGCATATGCGCGGAGGTGGTAGGGCTTGGGCTGCCCGAACGGTTCCCCGACGGCGCGGCTATCGGTACGCCTGCCGCACGAATCATTTCCTGTGCAATGGGATGTGCGGGAAGCCGGACGCCGACACTGTCCAGTCCGCCTGCTGTTTCCGGCGGAATCCGTTCCGACCGCGGCAGAATAATTGTCAGCGGCCCGGGCCAGAATTTTTCTGCGAGTGCCATCGCAAGCGGCGGAATTTCTCTGACCAGACTCCCCCACTCCGAAATATCTGCGATATGGACAATCAGCGGATTATCCGAAGGTCGTCCCTTCGCGGCAAATACCTTTCTGACCGCACTGGGCTGTGTCGCGTCACACCCCAGTCCATATACGGTTTCTGTCGGCATACCGACAGGCTCTCCCGACCGCAGAAGCTCTGCGGCATACGGAATCCCGTCTTCCTGTAAAAGCAGCGTTTTCATATCCTTCATTCTTCTTTCTGCCCTGCAAGCAGTGCCGCCTGCTCCGCGGCTGCCAGCGCATCCAGAATCGCGTCCAGATCGCCGTCCATCACATCATCCAGCCGGTAGAGCGATAAGCCGATCCGATGGTCTGTGAGTCTGCTCTGGGGAAAATTATATGTCCTTATTTTCTCGGAACGGTCTCCCGTTCCGACCTGTGCACGCCGATTCGATGCAATCTCCGCATCCTGTGCCGCCTGTTTCTGGGCATAGAGTCTTGCGCGCAGAATCGACAGCGCACGATCCGTATTTTTATGCTGGCTGCGCTCGTCCTGACATTCCACCACCATACCGCTTGGAATATGCGTCACACGAATCGCAGACGAGGTTTTATTGATATGCTGACCGCCGGCACCGCTCGAACGGAAGGTATCAATCCGCAGATCATTCGGATTGATTTCCAGCTCTACTGCCTCGACCTCCGGCAGTACCGCAACCGTCACCGTAGAGGTATGCACACGCCCCTGAGATTCCGTTTCCGGTACACGCTGGACGCGATGTACGCCGCTCTCGAATTTCATCCGTGCATACACATTTCCACCCTCCAGCGAGAAGGTAATTTCCTTCACACCGCCGAGTTCGGTTGCATTCAGGCTCATCACCGTCTGTTTCCAGCCGTGCCGCTCGGCATACATCGAATACATTCTATGCAGCGAATGCGCAAAGAGCGCCGCTTCCTCGCCGCCTGCGCCGCCGCGGATTTCAACGATCACATTGCGGCTTCCGTCGGGATCCTGCGGCAGAAGCAAAACCTGCAATTCCTGCTGAAGCTGTTCAGACTTTTTTTTCGCCTCGGTATATTCTTCCTGTGCAAGCGCACGGAATTCGCTGTCCGTTCCGGAATCCTCCAGCAGCAGACCGGCTTCCTGCATCACACTCTGCGCCTGTTTCCACGCACGATAGGTTTCCATCAGCGGCGTCAGCTGTTTATATTCCTTCATCCACGCAGCAAGCTTTGCAGGGTCATCCATATAGCCGCCCGATTCCAGCCCGGCTGCGATTTCATCATATTTTTGTTCTGCGGCACGAAGCTGCTCCGTAAATTGCATATTTCCTCCTCAATGCCTGTTCCTTATGAAAATGCGTATCATTTTTATTATACTCGTTTTTTCCTCAGATAGCAACCCCCTTTTTGCAGAATCTCATATTTTTTTCGCAGACGCATAAGCCGGAAGACGCCGACTGCCGCAAGCCCTGCCAGCATTTTTCCGGAAAAAGCTATGGAAAACGGGCGGCACGGCGCATTTTCAGGCAGAGCCGGCACAGGTGGAACATCGGCACTGACCTCCGGCTTCAAGATTTCTCCCGAACGACAAGCCGCTTCTACACGCGCACGATATGCGGCAGTTTCAAACCCCACATACTCCAGACCATGCTTTCGCAGTCCGTTCCGGATTCCCTCAGCATTCACCATTTCTCCCTCTGCCGACGGATATTCCGACCGATTCCAGCAATGGCTTTCTCCAAACGCTCGGTCATTTCTCAGAAAATACGGATATGCGTTGCTTCCTTCGCTGTCATCCCATGTCACATCCACATGATACCACTTTCCTTCCGCCTGCACCAGATTCCATGCGTGCGGCAAGCCGCTTTTCGTTTCGCCCGATACGACCTGACAGGATATTCCGCCCATTTCCATCAGCAGCGCAAATGCCTCCGCATATCCCTCACAGACCGCACGCCCCTCGCAAAGCGCACCATATACGGTATGCTGATCTGCGGAAACCTCCGCCGATTCATCATAGACACAGCGATACCGAAGTGCGTCATGTGCAAGCAGAATCCGCTCCCATACGTTCATTTCCTGCATGAAAATGCTGTTCGCGAGTGCTGCGGCGGACGCTTCCGCAAGCTTCTTTTTCTCAATAATATCCGTCCGCGGCTCCGTATAGCCAAACTGAATCTGTACATACACATCATCCGTATACGGCTGTTTCCATTTCCGCCATGCATGATGCGAAAGATAGGATCGGCCGAGCACCTCGTTCCGCTCGATCTCGCAAAGCATCTTCTCATAATCCCATGCGTTCGCATCTGTCCGCCGGATCACCAGATGTACCGACGGTTCCGCGCGCAGCATCGCTTCCGAAACCAGCCGCATAAAGGCATCCTGTTCCGCAATCACAGCAACCCTTTCGCTTCCGATCTCCCGCAAGGATACCCGCAGACAGGCAACTCCTGTTCGGACAGTCCCCTCGATCCCGTCATATGCATACCCTAAAGCCGGATATCGCCCGAATATTTCCCTGAGCATCGTTTCCTGTTCGGATACCGGCAGGCGGATTTCCGATACACCCGATTCCAATGCTGCGGCAGCTTCCTCTACGGTCATCCCCATCCGATGTTTGTCCGAAGCATTCGCGCTCCAGCCGCCGGACACCAATATCACGCCGACCATACAGCAGATGAAAATCCGGATCAAATTCCTTGCTCCGAAATTCACAGCCTCTTGCCCCCCTTTTTCCGATTGTTTCCTTGTCCCGACAGCCAATCGTCCACAAACGCAGAATGACGCGAATCGACGCCGTTCGACATTATCCGATCATACCTTGCTATTTTGAATCCAAACAGAAACGTCGAACCATATCTAAATTTATTCAGATTCACAAATAATCAATTTCCGTCTTGACAAATTCCGAAATATCAAGTACCATATTTTACAGGAAGATGCAGAATTCGACATCCGATTCCGCATAGATAGAAAGAAAGGGGATCCCCTATGTTTTACAGAGATTACCAGAAAAAAGAAATGCTGAGACTGTTCGAACGGATTCTTCCCGAACAGGAATGGAAGCGTCTTTCCGACACCGCAGAGGAAATCGAACTCGAAGAAATGAAACAGATCGCCAAAACCCATATCGAACGGATCATCTCCACCAGACTGCTGGAGCTCGGAATTCCGCCGCATATGCTCGGATACTACTATCTTCGTGCCATCATCAGCGATGCTGTGGAATCCCCTGATATCTTACAGGATATTTCGCATAACTGCTATACGAAAATCGCGGCAGTTTTCCAGAAATCTCCGCTTTCCGTGGAACGCGCCATCCGCCTCGCGATCACAAACGCATGGGAAAATAAAGGCGATATCTGTCAGCTGACGAAAACGCCCTACCGCCCGACCAATCGTGAATTCATCTCCTTCGTCGCAGAACAAATCCGTGTCCGGTATTTTTAAATCTTCCATACAATGAAAATCGCCGCTTGTCTTTCCTTATAGGAATCATACAAGCGGCGATTGTATTTTATGCCTCCGGCGTTACCGGCTGACAGCAGAATGCTTCGTTCCGATAATCAATGACAATTTCCGTGTTCGCCGGCAGGGTTTCCGTCAGCAGAAGTCTTGCCAGAAGCGTTTCGATTTTCCGCTGGATCAGACGCTTGAGCGGACGCGCGCCGAAACACGGGTCATATCCTTGTTCAATCACCGCATCCTTCGCTGCGTCTGTCAGTCTGACCGAAAGATGCTGATCCGCGAGCCGCTTTTTCAGGTTCGCAATCAACAGCTCTACAATCTGACCGATTTCAGCTTTGCTGAGCGGCTTATAACAGATAATCTCATCCAGACGATTGAGAAATTCCGGACGGAACCGCTGGCGGAGGAGCGACTGGGTCTGTTCCTTCGAGGCTTCGGAAAGGGTGCCGTCGGGCTGGATCCCTTCCAGCAGGTAATCCGCACCCAGATTCGATGTCAGAATCAGAATCGTATTCTTAAAATCTACTGTTCTGCCCTGAGAATCGGTGATTCTTCCGTCATCCAGAACCTGAAGCAGAAGATTGAACACATCGGGGTGTGCCTTTTCGATTTCGTCCAGCAGCACCACACAATACGGCTTTCTGCGGACGGCTTCGGTCAATTGTCCGCCCTCCTCATATCCGACATATCCGGGAGGCGCTCCGATCAGTCGGCTCACCGAAAATTTCTCCATGTATTCGCTCATATCAATCCGGACGATATTTTTTTCATCATCAAACAAAGCTTCGGCGAGTGATTTTGCAAGCTCGGTTTTTCCGACGCCTGTCGGGCCTAAGAACAGGAAAGATCCGATCGGACGATTCGGGTCCTGAATGCCCGCACGCGAACGAAGAATCGCTTCCGTCACCTTTTCGACTGCTTCTTCCTGACCGATCACACGCCGGTGCAGGGTTTCATCCAGCCGCAGCAGCTTTTCTTTGTCGCCCTGCATCAGCTTCGTAACAGGAATTCCTGTCCAGCGACAGACGATTCGTGCAATTTCATCCTCCGTCACACAGTCGCGCAGCAGACGATTGCGTGCAGTATTCTGTACCGTCTGTTCCGCTTCCTGCAATTCCTTTTGCAGCGCCGGCAGCTTTCCGTATTTCAGTTCCGCTGCTGTATTCAGATCATACTGGCGTTCTGCCGTTTCGATTTCTCCGCGCAGCGTTTCCAGCTTTGCACGAAGCTCCTGAATCTTTCCGATGCTGCCCTTTTCGTTTTCCCACTGCATCTTCATCTCCGCAAACTGTGCGTTTTGTTCTGCAAGCTCCTTTTGCAGCTCGGTGAGATGTGCCGCAGATACCGCGTCATCCTCTTTCTTCAACGCCGCCTCCTCAATCTGGAGCTGCATAATCTTTCGGGAAATTTCATCCATCTCGCTCGGCATGGAATCCATCTCCGTCCGGATCATCGCACAGGCTTCATCCACAAGATCAATCGCCTTATCGGGCAAAAAGCGGTCTGAGATATATCGGTTCGAGAGCGTCGCCGCGGCAATCAATGCCGCATCGTGGATTTTTACGCCGTGGAACACCTCATATCGTTCTTTTAAACCGCGGAGAATCGAAATCGTATCCTCGACCGTCGGCTCATCGACCTGAACCGGCTGGAATCTTCGTTCGAGCGCGGCATCCTTTTCGATATATTTCCGGTATTCATCCAGCGTGGTGGCACCGATACAGTGCAGTTCGCCGCGTGCCAGCATCGGTTTCAGCAGATTTCCCGCATCCATCGCGCCATCTGTTTTTCCTGCGCCGACAATCGTATGCAGCTCGTCGATAAAAAGCAGGATTCTGCCTTCCGATTTCTTGACCTCCTCCAGCACTGCTTTCAGCCGTTCTTCAAATTCACCGCGGTACTTGGCACCTGCAACCAATGCGCCCAGATCCAGTGAAAATACGGTTCGGTCACGAAGTCCTTCCGGTACATCACCATGCGCAATCCGGAGTGCAAGACCTTCTGCGATGGCAGTTTTACCGACGCCCGGCTCTCCGATGAGCACCGGATTATTCTTCGTTTTCCGCGAGAGAATCCGCACGACATTCCGGATCTCTGCGTCTCTGCCGATCACCGGATCCAGCTGATGCTTTTTCGCGCGCTCCGTCAGGTCGGATCCGTATTTTTTCAGCACATCATAGGTCGTTTCGGGGGTTTCATTTGTAATTCTTGTATTGCCGCGGATTTCCTTCAGCACACCCAGAATACGCTGACGATTCACGCCGAACTGGGCAAAGAGCGCGTCTATCGCCTGATCGCGGCAGTCGAACATTCCAAGCAGGAAATGCTCGACGGAAATATACTCGTCCTGCATCTGCTTTGCCTGCTGTTCCGCAAGAGAAAAGAGCTGTTCGGTCGCGGAAGAAATATATACCGCATCCGTCCGATAGCCGCTGCCCGAAATATGCGGAAGCGACGCCACCTTATATGCGGCTGCCTGTGCCATCTCGTTTTCACGGATCCCGATTCTCTGAAGCATCTGCGGAATCAGCCCGTCCGGCTGCTGCAGCAATGCCGTCAGAATATGGATCGGTTCTACCGCACTGTTCTGATGTGCGCGGCAGAGCGACTGGGCGCTCTGTACGGCTTCTACGGATTTCTGTGTCATCTGATTCGCATTCATATCAACATCTCCTTTTACGCATTTTCAAACATTCGTGTAACTAGGGTGGCTGCCTGTGCCGAATTCGGAAGCGCGGAAAAATAAAGCTTTAATGCTTCGTCCACACGCTTGATATACGCGCTGATTGCTTCCCCCGCGCTGCGTGTGTTTTGTGCAAGCTCCGGCTGCATCAGAAAGGCTCTCGTCCATGTACCGTCCGCAACCCGCACATCATCGCTTCCGCAAATGCCATACCGCAGCTCCAGCTGTGACCAAAGCGTAAAAAACGCATTCGCGTCCTCCAGCAAGGCGCGGCTCTGGGTTCGGAAGGATGCGTGAATGACACCGATTGCACGCTCCGGTTCCCGATGCAGCTCCACACGATATCGAATGGTCGGCTTGTACCGATACCGCAGCGGACTCCGGATTGTCAGCATACCATCCGATGCCTGTTCCTGAAGCTGGAACATCCCGTTCATTTGTGCGGAAAGCGTTTCGAGGATTTCTGCCATCCGACGCTCCGGCGTGACATAACCAACCGCCTGTGCAAGAATCTGGTTGATGAGATTGGAGCGGCTGGTGCCCCTGGCATACGCCATACGGTCTACCGCTTCCACGACATCCTCCGACAGCACAAGACTATAGACTGCTTTTTGTGAATGACCCATACCATCACTTCCTTTGCTTTGCTCGTTAATAACATTGTATCACATTTAAAGAATTTGTCAAGCGGATTATATAATTTTTCACACAAGTTTCACTTTTCGATTGACGGATAATGGTTTTTATGGTATAGTATATATTGGAACGATGCACCGCATCGCTTCGGGATTCCATTCAGAACGGAGAGATACCATGCTTACCGAGAAATTATTCGAAACAAACAGCTATATGCGTGAATTCCGGGCGCGTGTCCTGCAATGCATACCGCTGGAAAATATAAAAAAACGTGAGGACGGTGCGGCTTACGGCATCATCCTCGACAAAACTGCTTTCTTCCCTGAAGGCGGCGGTCAGACTGCCGATATCGGAAACCTCGGCTGTGCACAGGTACTGGATGTTCAGGAAGTCAACGGCGAAATCCTCCACTATACCGATGTACCCCTCCCCGAACATTCAGAGGTCATCGGTTCACTCAACTGGGAACAGCGCCTTTGCAAAATGCAGAATCATACCGGTGAACATCTCGTTTCCGGTATTGTGCATCAGCAGTTCGGCTATAACAATGTCGGATTCCATCTCGGAAAAGATGGCGTAACAGTTGACTTTGACGGTGTGCTGACAGAGGACGAGCTGCGGTTTGTGGAATATATCGCGAATCGTGTCATCGCACTCAACAAAGCGGTGACGGTTTCGTATCCGACACCGGAAGAAGCGGCAGCACTTGATTACCGCTCGAAACTCGATATCACAGAAAACCTCCGCATCGTCACCATTGACGGCTGGGATATCTGCGCCTGCTGTGCGCCGCACGTAAACGCAACCGGCGAAATCGGTGCGGTCAAGCTGCTGGACGCCGAAAACTGGAAGGGCGGAATCCGCCTCCATATGCTCTGCGGACTCGACGCAGTATCCGATTATCAGAAACGCTGTGAAAATACCGTGCGCATCTCCAATCTCCTTTCCGTCCCCCAGCTCGAAGCTGCCAATGCAGTCGAACGCCTGATGAACCAGATGCAGGCAGACCGCGAGGAAATCGGAAGACTGCGCCGTGCACTCCTCGAATCCAAAATCGCTGCGCTCCGACCAACCGACCGCCATCTCGTACTTTTTGATGCGGAGCTCGACGCGAACGGCATCCGCAATCTCGTCAATGCCGGTATTCCGCTCTGCGGCGGAATCTGTGCCGGCTTCCTCAGAAATGACAGCGACGGCTATCGCTATGTCATCGGCAGTACGCAGATACCGCTTCGTGCATTCGCAAAAGACTTCAATGCAATGCTCAACGGCCGCGGCGGCGGCTCCGATGCCATGATTCAGGGGACGGTACACGCTTCCCGTGCACAAATCGAAAGCTTCTTCGATACCGAATGCTGATTGCAGAAAAAAACGGCCCTGCCGCGGGTGAACGACAGAGCCTTGCAAATCGGTTTTTCTAAATGTACAAAAAGACGATAAAACTGCAGTATTTCCGCAAGAGAATCCGGACTGATGCGCCGGTGCCTGACTCACGTTTGCACCCGTTCGTTTCCTCTTGCCTCTAGATTACCATACCTTTCCCGGATTTGCAAGCGTTTTTTAAAACTGTAAATCCTTTGCAGACAAATTGACACAACTTCGTCATCCGATTGCAACTTTTTCCCGAAGTTGTAACAAAATTATGATAATACGGGGGTGTATGCTTATGATCCATTTCTATAAAACGATCAATGGAAAGCTCACCGCATTGGAAGCCGCAGAACCCGGCTGCTGGATTTCTGTTTATGAACCGACCGCTGATGAGATCAAAAGCCTGACAGCCGATTACGGTCTGGATGTCGGCTTCGTCCGTTCTTCGCTCGACGAAGAAGAATCCTCCCGTGTGGAACGCGAGGATGGCCAGACGCTCATCATCGTTGACACGGCGGTTGCCGAAAAACAGAAGGAAAGCGATACACAGACCTTCTATACCGTTCCGCTCGGTATTATTACAACCAATGACTATGTTTTTACGATCTCGCTTCGCCGTAACCAGATTCTTGCCGCAATCGTGGACGGGGTGATTACCAATGTCCAGACGCAGATGAAAACACGCTTTATCCTTCAGGTGCTCATGCGGATTTCTGCCGGCTTCGTCACATACCTCAAACAAATCGACAAAATCTCCTACTCGATGGAACAGCGGCTCAGCGGTGCGATGAAAAATCATGAACTGGTTCAGCTGATGAGCCTCGAAAAATCACTCGTCTATTTCTCCACCTCCCTCAAAGCCAATCTCACGACCATCGAGAAAATCCAGCGCGGCAGAGTCGTAAAGCTCTATGAGGAAGACGAGGACCTGATGGACGATGTCACCATCGAGATCAAACAGGCAATCGAAATGGCAAGCATCTTCACCGGTATCCTGACCGCAATGATGGACGCCTTCTCCTATGTCATCGCAAATAATCAGAACGCTGTGATGTGGCGATTAACCATCATCACCGTCATCATCCAGATCCCCAATATCATCTTCGGATTCTATGGCATGAACACCGGGCTTCCTTTCCGCGAAAGCTGGATTCTTCCGTTTTCGATCGCTCTCGTTGCAACACTCGCAACGGCACTCGCACTCTTGCCGCGCCGACGATTCTAAATAATGTCACGACCGCAGCCGACTTGCTTTTTTCAACAAAGCAAGTCGGTTTCTTTTATCAATTATGTGGGAGATCTTCACATTTCCTTGACATCTGCATGAAAATATGGTATATTTAAAACTGTGCAATCGTGCACTAAAGCTGTCTGTTTATCACCATTATCGCGGATCGGAGGGAGAAAGTATGAAACAACGTCTTTTGATTGGCGTCATTTGCTGTGAGGGCGAACACCTGATGCAGCGCCGACTCATCAAGGGTATTATGTCCCAGGCGTTTTCTCTGGATATGGATGTTGCCGTTTTTTCCTGTATCACCAACGAATTGCAGCTCACCCCATATCAACGCTCCGAATTCAATCTCTTTAATTATATGAATTTCTCCGCGCTCGATGGTGCGATCTATCTTCGAAGCTCGATTCATGCTGTGGAAGAACGCAGGATTCTCGACGATTTCCTGCTGCTCCAGCATAAGCCGGTTCTCGTGCTCGATGATGATACAAGCCCCTTCCCCTATATCATGATGAATGACCGAAGCGGAATGTGTGAAATCACAGAGCATCTCCTGACGGTGCACGGACTGACAGATCTCATCTGTCTGACCGGATTTCAGGGCAATTATACTGCCGAACAGCGTGTGCTGGGATTTCGTGACGCGCTTGCGGCACATAGTATTCCGGTTCGTGACGAACAGATTATCTACGGCGATTACTGGAAGGATGCCGCCGTCCGCCTCGCACATGAATTTGCGGACGGGAAACGTCCCCTCCCACAGGCTGTGGTCTGCGGCAATGACGCGATGGCAAAGCATCTCTGCAACACGCTCCTTGACCTCGGCATCCGTGTGCCGGAGGATATCCGGATCGTGGGCTATGACGCTTCCCTCACCGAAGCCCCAAACCTCATCTCCCTGACCAGCTTTGTACGAAAAAACTATGGTCTCGGCGTTCAGGGCGCTGCAAAGCTCTATGAAATGATGACAGGGAAAACCTGTACACTTTGTGAAGCGGAAAAAATCGAGGTCATTACCGGAAAAAGCTGCGGCTGCGGCGAGGACGTCGGATATCTCCGCCATCAGCTTCGTGTACTCGAAGAACGGGAGAACTATAATACGATGCTGCGTACCAGCAACATGGGCACACAGCTTACCTCGAAGGAAACGCTCGATGAATGCATCGAGGAAATCCGCAACAAGCTCTACCTCATCCGCGGACTCAAAGAATATTACCTCTGTCTTTGTGAAGACTGGGAGGGCGGCGGCGCAGTCGAAAATCCCGATGAATACCGCCGGGAAGGCTTCCCTCAGCATATGCTTCTCAAGCTCTTCTACCGGGAATCCGGCAATGCCGTCATCACAAAACCGTTCCCTACCGCAAAAATGCTGCCAAGACTTCACGAGGAGCGTGAGAAACCCTCCGCGTTCTTCTTTACTCCCCTCCACCACAATGACCGCTTCTTCGGCGTATCTGTACTCAATTTCGGTGAGAAGCTCGGTACTTATGATGAACTGTACTGCACCTGGATCGCACACGTCAATACCGCTCTGGAATTCGCACGGATGCAGTCCTATCTCAAACGCTTCAATAACCGTATTTATCTTTCCGCAATCCGTGACTCGCTGACCGGTCTTTATAATAAGGACGGCTTCCGGCAATTCTCCGAGGAATGCTTCGAGGCGGCAAAAAATGAACACCGCCGCTTCCTCCTCCTTTACGCAAGCTTTGACTCCCTCCGCCAGATCAACGAAACCTATGGGCATACCGAGGGCGACAGCGCAGTTACAGTTCTCGCAAGTGCAGTCAATAACAGCTGCACCTCCTACGAACGCTGCGCCAGAATCGAGGACGCGGATTTCGCCGTCATCGGTTATCAGGACTATGAGGGCGATGCCGCACAGCGTCTCATCAATTCCATCTGGGGCTACCTCGAACACTATAACCAGTCCTCCCTCAAGCCCTATAAAATCAATGCAAACTTCGGGTATTTCTGTGATTATCTCACCGACAATATCCAGCTTTCCGAAATCACCGAATTTGTCGCACAGCGACTGGAGGAAAGCCGTGCACTCCGACAAAGCGAAAAAACCTCCCCCTATTACCGTGAATTCGTCAACCTCCGCGAGCGCATTTACAGCAATCCGCAGGAGGACTGGAATATCGACACGATGTGCCGCGATTTAATCCTCAGCCGCGGCTATTTCCAGAAGCTCTATACCCGATGCTTCGGAATCAGCTTTACACAGGATGTCATCAATTCGCGCATCGAGCTCTCCAAACGTCTCCTCGCCAGCACCGATTACAGCATCGCTTATATCGCAGACCAGAGCGGTTACAGCAACTATGTCCACTTCATGCACCAGTTCAAGAAAATCGTCGGCATCACCCCCACCGAATACCGACGCCGCAAAAAACAGGCTGCGGAATGAATTTGTGCATTCTGCCGAAAAAATTCCGAATCGCATTTCCCTCTTGACTTTTGAAAGCCGATTGTTGTATAATCAGAATAATCGAAGGCTGTATGCATCCAAAGCAAAGGACACGCCGCTTCAGTCATCCGTTTCCAGAGACAATGCTGCTGCGCTGAAAGGCATTGAACGGAACCTGCTGCCGGTACCACCGTTGCTGCCTGCATCCGACGGGAATGAGTAAAACGCTCGGGTGGAACCGTGCGCGTTTGTTTCAAAAAACAAACCCGTACCCCGAACAGGTCATGCTGTTCTGGGTGCGGGTATTTTTATTGCTTCGCATTCAGGCGCTTATCATTTCTTCCCCCCATTCTATCCCTATATTTATGAAAAGGAGTACCGCTATGAAAATTCAATTCGAAAACGGCGCGTTTGATGCGCAGGCACCCGTCACTGTCTATGATGCCGCAAAGGAAGCCGGCGTCCTCACAAGAGATGTCATTGCCGCAGAAATCAACGGCAAGGCTTGTGACCTCACTACCCTCCTCGATGCAGACGCAGACGTCAAGCTTCTGACATTCGACGATGAAGCCGGTAAGCACGTATTCTGGCATACCGCCGCACATATCCTCGCACAGGCTGTCAAGCGTCTCTATCCCGATGTCAAGCTTACCATCGGCCCCGCCATCGAACGCGGATTCTACTATGATTTCGATTCCGAAGAACCCTTTACTGCCGATACCCTCGTCGCACTCGAAGGCGAAATGAAAAAGATTGTAAAGGAAAATATCAGACTCGAACGCTTTACACTGCCGCGCGAAGAAGCAATCTCCCTGATGCAGGAGCGCAACGAGCCCTATAAGGTTCAGCTCATCGAAGAACTCCCCGAAGGCGAAACCATCAGCTTTTACAAGCAGGGCGACTTTACTGACCTTTGTGCCGGACCGCATCTCTTTGCAACAGGTCTTGTGAAAGCATTCAAGCTCACATCCTGTACCGGTGCATACTGGAAGGGCGACCAGAATAACAAGATGCTCAAGCGCGTCTACGGTGTTGCATTCCCCAAAAAGGATCTCCTGAACGAACATCTGGCTATGCTCGAAGAAGCAAAGAAGCGTGACCACAACAAGATCGGCAGAGAGCTCGGTTACTTCACGACTGTCGATTATATCGGTCAGGGCTTGCCGGTTATGCTCCCCAAGGGTGCCAGAGTCATTCAGCTTCTCCAGCGCTGGGTTGAGGACGTCGAACAGTCCAAGGGCTGTCTCCTCACCAAAACACCGCTTTTTGCAAAGCGTGACCTCTATAAAATCTCCGGTCACTGGGATCACTACCTCGATGGTATGTTCATTCTCGGCGATCCCTATGACGAGGAAAAGGAATGCTTCGCGCTCCGCCCGATGACCTGTCCGTTCCAGTATCAGGTCTATCTCAACAAACAACGCTCCTATAAGGAACTCCCGATGCGCCTCACGGAAACCTCTACCCTCTTCCGCAATGAGGACAGCGGCGAAATGCACGGTCTGATTCGTGTCCGCCAGTTCACCATCTCCGAGGGTCACTATATCCTCCGCCCCGATCAGCTCGAAGAAGAATTCAAGGGCTGTCTCGAACTCGCAAAATATATGCTCGATACCGTCGGTCTCCTCGAAGACTGTACCTTCCGCTTCTCCCAGTGGGATCCCCAGAACCCGAAGAATAAATATGAAGGCACCAAGGAACAGTGGGAAGAAGCACAGCGCGTCATGGGCAATATCCTCGACAAACTCGGCGTTTCCTATTCCGTCGGTATCGACGAGGCTGCATTCTATGGCCCGAAACTCGATATCCAGTATAAGAATGTCTTCGGTAAGGAAGATACGCTCGTTACCATCCAGATTGATATGCTTCTCGCCGAAAAATTCGGTATGTACTATATCGACAAGGATGGTCAGAAGAAGCTCCCCTATATCATCCACAGAACTTCTCTCGGCTGCTATGAGCGTACACTCGCTTATATGCTCGAAAAATATGCCGGCGTTCTCCCGCTCTGGCTCGCACCCGAACAGGTTCGTCTCCTCCCGATCGGTGAGGAACATATCGCGTATGCACAGGCATTTGCCGACAAGCTGACTGCCGCAGGTATGCGCGTGACAGTCGATGCAAAGGATGAGAATATCGGAACGAAAATCAAAAACTCCCGCTTTGACCGAATCCCCTATATGCTCATCATCGGCGATAAGGAACTCGAAGAAAATGGATTTACGGTCCGCTCCAGAAAAGAAGGCGAGCTGGGTCTGATGGACGCAGATGCAATTTTCTCCAAGCTCGTCACCGAAGTCGCTTCCAAAGCAAAATAATCCATCAGAAGCATCATAAAATCTCCCTGTCTGCATTCCGAAACAGGGAGATTTTTTATGCCTTCGGGGGCTTGACATTTTCAGCGGAATATGATACAATATTTAAGTTAGAGTTGCCGCTGTGGTGGAATCGGCAGACACAAGAGACTTAAAATCTCTCGATTGCAAAATCGTGCCCGTTCAAGTCGGGTCAGCGGCATTTCATATCGCAAGTCTTCAGTTTTGAGGGCTTGCGATTTTTTATTTGCCTGACTGAAAAGCACCGGTCTGAAATGAATCTCAGACCGATGCTTTGATGATTGACAATTGAGCGTTTTGAAGTCCGGCTTATGCCTGGAAAATTGCGCGGACAAAGTTGTACATATGTGCAAGGATAGAGTCGTCGCCGTGATGGCCGCCCTCAACAACATGCCAGATATGCGGAACACCGTTCTTCTCAAAATTCTCGTGATAGCCCTGCGGTGTGCTCAGTCCGACAACGTCATCGACCGTACCGCCTGTGATGAAGACCAGCGACGGGGATTCCTCCTCGCTGTTCCACTTGAATGCGCCGGAAGTACCGGGTGCCGGGCAGATCGCACCGACATATCCGAATTTATCGGCATACTTCATGCCGATCTGGAGAGATTCTCTGCCGCCCATGGAGAAGCCGGTGACTGCCGTATTCTCTCTGCCGGTTGCGACACTGTATTTGCTCTCAATATGCGGCATCAGGCTGTCTACGATATCATCCACAAAGTTGTCATATCCTTCGATCGAGCCCTGATCCGCAAAGCCTGTTGCGTCATTCATCGTAGCACTCGTGAAGACAAACGGTACGACGACGATCATTTCCTTTGCCGCACCTTCTGCAATCGCATTGCAGATAATTTCCTTGGTACGAATCGGAGGGTTATTGCCTGTAACAATCATACGATCCTCGTTCTCGAAGAAGCCGTGCAGGATATAGAGAACAGGATACTGCTTGCTTTCGTCATAGTTCGGAGGAAGCATGACATTGACGTTCTTATTCTTGTTTGCTTTCTTGGAGAAATAGGTTTCCTTTTTGACCTCAGAATACTGAACCCCAGCTTTCTGAGTTGTGGAATCAGATGTCTCCTTCATGACCACATTTGCCTCAACAATCGGCGTATATTCGGAGATCGTGCGCATTTCAGCCTGCGGCGGTGTCAGAGGCTCAGGGAACTCTGTGACCTGACCGGTAAGGTAACCGACAAACCATTCGATATCGGTCGCATCCACCGTACCGTCACAGTTGACATCCGCCATCTTTTTCGCGCTGTTGTTTGCGAAAGAATCAAGCATACCGTTCTTTGCAAGTGTCAGATCGACTGCGGTAATTTCACCGTTTCCGTCTACATCGCCAAGCTGATATTTCGGCGGCTTTACACCGGTGATGATAATTTCATCGACATAAAAATCACAGGTATCCGTATCCGTTTCAATATACAGCGAAGGACTGGAACCGCTCTTTACAGTATAGCTTTCCGCAGCCAGCGTGCCCCATGTACCGGAAGCAATATTGCCTTCCGCAAACGTATCATATTCCGCGCTGTTTCCTTCGCCGTACTGAACGGTCAGCTTGAATTTGACAGAAGCACCGGAGGTCTGCTTGATCTTTACCGATACACCGATATTGCTGCCAGCCGCACAAAGGCTGCTGATGTCATAAGCAATGCCGTTCCATGCTGCGGTACGTCCGCTGACAGATGCAGACTGCTGGCCGCTTTCGGCTTCATTCTTCGTAACTGCAACAGCTGCGTCACCACGTCCCTGCCAGCCGGCAAGTCCGCTCTCAAAGCCGCAGTGCATCAGTTCGGAGCCCGAAAGTGTAACATCCGAAGGAGGATTCGTATCGTCCGTATCACCGGAATCATCCGAACCGGAATCATTTCCTGCCAGATATTCCTTGACAACGCTGCCCCAGAACTTACCCATTTTCTCATAACCCTGACCGCTCGGGTGAAGATTGTCCGAACCAAGATCTGCCGTACCGTTCAGACAGCCGTGTACATCGGCGAACTTGACATTCTTTCCGGCACTTTCATAAGAATCAGCCACCGACTTCACGGTAGAATTGTAATTTGCAACCTTTTCGGGTGTACCGCCGTACATCGTATACTCCGGAATCGAACCCATGAAGATCTGACCGTCGGACGGCATATCGGCAAGCATATAATCCACGAGATCGCGCAGATCGTTTGCACAGTCGCTCATGGAACGGTTTGCGGTCATGTCATTGGTACCGATAATCAGCAGGATGATATCCGGCTGATATTTCTGAATCGCATTATTGTTCTTCAACTCATTATAGAGGCTTCCCGTATTATTCGCCTGACCCCAGCTCGGAACCTGCTTGATCTGGAAGCCGCTGAATCCGGCGTGGTCACTGTCATACTGTACGGTCTGACCATTGTAATTGAATGATGCATTCATATCACGCTTGGGACCGACCATGTCAAATGAAATACCGGACTGTTTCAGCGTATAGTCCAGATACTTCCGGTAGCCGCCGGTTTCGCCGTCACCATTTGTAATGGAATCTCCCACCGGCATAATCTTGATTGGATCAGCCGCCCTCACCTCTTGCGCGGGTTTGAAAGATGCAGATGAAAGCAGTGTCGTAGCTGCCAGCACGGACGCTGACAGAAGCGAGATCAGTTTTTTCATAAGCGGTTCCTCCTCGGTTATTGATCGGATTATTGGTTGATGATCGCGCATACTTTGCGCTATTTTATTATTATATCGTATTCCGGAGAGCGCGTCTAGCTAAAATTTGCTGAAATTTCTACTATTTTTCATTATTTTTGCGATTTTTTTGATTATTATGCTTTTTTTAAGGTTTCTCCTCTGCATCAACTGACTGCATCCGATTGCTCCGTTCCAGATTTTTTATTCTTTTATACATTACAAAGCCTCATCCCGTTTTGCCCTTCCAATACTTCAGTCCTCAGATAACATACACCATTCTGTCACCGGCTTCTCACCGAAGATTATGGATAATGTCAATAGACGAGGCGTAAAATAAGTGCTATAATACAATTGTTCTGCGGAACAACACAATTATAAACACAAAAAATATCCGGAGGAATTTTAATGATGAAAAAATCAATGATTACCCTGCTCGCAGCACTGATGGCACTCGGCCTGATTTCCTGCTCAAACAACAATGCAGGTACAGAACCGGCAGATACTACTGCCGCTGTCACCACAACAGAGGCTACCACCACAGAAGCGACTGAAACCGAGGCTGCTGCCGAGACAACAACCGAAGCAACCGATGCAGCCACAGAAACCACTACCCCCGCATCGGATGCCGGAATCGACGAGTCAGGCACTCCGCTCGCTATCCTCAGCACTGTCTGGGCTTCTTATCAGGAAGATGAAAAATTCCCGCCCGTTGGCGGAGACTTCTCCGAAGCAAACAATAATCCCAACGGCCCGGGCAGATATGACCTCTCGGATGCCGAAGCCATCGACAGTATGTTCGGTATGCCGCAGGCTTCTGTCGCAAAGCTCGAGGACGCTGCTTCCCTTATGCACATGATGAACGCAAATACCTTCACCGGCAGCACATTCCTTGTCAAGGACGGCGAGGATGTCAACGCAATCGCTGAGGAAATGCACAACAATATCCTCAGCCGTCAGTGGATGTGCGGTATCCCCGATAAAACCGTTCTCTTTGTGATCGACAATAATATTATTGCTGCATTCGGCGAACGCGGCATCATCGACAACTTCAAGAGCAAGCTGACAGCTGCATATCCGGATGCTGTTACCGCATTCGAAAGCGATATCACCGGCTGACCTGAGCTTCTGCTTGATTCAGCAAAAGGAGAACTGATATGCTATTTTCCAGCATTACATTTTTGTATTTCTTCCTGACTGCTGTCATTCTGATCTACTATATCGTTCCGAAACCACTCAAAAATACTGTCCTCTTAGCCGCAAGCCTGTTGTTTTATGGCTGGGGCGAACCCAGATATCTCATCCTTATGGCGATTACAATGCTTCAGGGCTATGGCTTCGGATTACTGATACAGTATCTTAAAAATAAAGGGAAACAGACTGCTGCCAAAATTTCTTTGGCAGCAACTGTTCTATTCAGCGTCGGCATACTTGGTTATTTCAAATATGCCGACTTCTTTATACAGAATTGGAATGCAGTCACAGGAATGTCAATCCCCCTTCTTCGCATTGCACTCCCCATCGGCATCAGCTTCTATACTTTCCAGATTCTCAGCTACTCGGTGGATGTATACCGCAAAACCGCACCCGCGCAGAAAAATCCCATTAACTTTGCAACCTATATCGCACTCTTTCCCCAGCTGATTGCAGGCCCGATTGTACGCTACTGCGATATCGCAAAGGAGCTGACCGACCGCGAACACACCATCTCCAAGGCTTCCGAGGGCACCCGCCGCTTTATCATCGGCTTATCCAAAAAAGTCCTTGTCGCAAATCTCCTCGGTGAGCTCGTCAATGCCTATAAGGAATCACAAGCCCATTCGATTCTTTTCGTCTGGCTCTATATCATCGCCTATGCGCTTCATATCTATTTCGATTTCTCCGGGTACAGCGACATGGCAATCGGACTCGGTAAAATTTTTGGTTTTCAGTTCTGTGAAAACTTCAACTACCCCTATATCTCATCCAGTGCAACCGAATTCTGGCGCAGATGGCATATGTCCCTCGGTACATGGTTCCGTGACTATGTCTATATTCCGCTCGGCGGAAACAGAGTCCCCAAATGGCGCTGGTTCCTCAATATCTTTATCGTCTGGATGACCACTGGTTTCTGGCACGGCGCATCCTGGAACTTTATCGTCTGGGGCATATTCTTCGGCGTCCTGCTCTGTCTCGAAAAGCTTGTGCTGCTCCGCTATCTCGAAAAATGGAAGTGGCTCGGCCATATCTATACCGCAATTGCGGTTCTCGTCAGCTTCGTCGTATTCGATGCCGCTTCTCTCCCGGATGCTTTCGCAACCATCCGCGATATGTTCGGATTCGGCACAATTCCGATGACAAATCCGGAAAGCTTCTATTTGCTCAGAAGCTATGCCGTACTCCTCATCTTTGCGGCAATCGCTGCAACGCCGCTGCTGAAAACGGCTGCTAAACAGCTCGCAAAAAAACCTGTCGGGAATGCGATTCTCCGCTTTGCGGAACCACCGGTACTCGTGATGTTGCTCATTACCGTTACCGCATTCCTCGTGGACGGCTCGTTCAACCCATTCCTCTATTTCCGATTCTGAACGCGAAAGGAGCAGTCTTATGCCGAAACATCTCAAGGATTATATGGTAATCGGTCTTTGCGGCACGGTTCTGCTGGGATTTTCGCTCGGCAGTATTCTGCTGCCGGATCAGGAAACCTCCCTCACCGAACGCCGCCGTCTTGCACAAGCACCCGAATGCACCCTCGGAACCATCTCGGACGGAAGCTTTATGTCAAAATTCGAAGACTATGCGCTCGACCAGTTCCCGCTTCGCGATCGCTTCCGAAGCCTGAAAGCGCTTGTCTCCCTCAATGTGATGCAGAAAAAGGATAATCATGATATCTATATCGCAGATCAGTTCGTTTCCAAACTCGATTATCCGCTCAGCGATTCCTCGCTCTTATATGCCGCAGATGTTTTCTCGAATATCTATGATCGCTATCTCGCGGACAGCGGCTGCACCACCTATCTCTCCATTATCCCCGATAAGAATTATTTTCTTGCCGAGAAAAACGGCTACCCTGCGCTCGATTATGAACAGCTCGTCCAAAAGCTGACGTCAGAAATGCCGTATGCAAGCTATATCGACATCTTCCCCTGTCTCGATATTGATGACTACTACCGCACCGATACCCACTGGAAACAGGAAGCCCTCGGCGCTGTTGCAATCGCCCTCACACAGCAGATGCAGGCGCCCTATTCCAATAACCACAGCACGGTTGCCATCCATACACCCTTTTACGGCGTCTATTACGGCCAGTCTGCACTCTCTATGCAGCCCGACCAGATCTGTAAAATCGTGAAGCCATGCCATGACCGCTGTACGATCACCGACCTCGAAACCAATTCTCAGATGGAAATGTATGACATGGAAAAACTCAACGAAGCGGATCCGTATGAAATGTACCTTTCCGGCTCGAAATCCCTGATCCATATCGAAAATCCTTCTGCACAGGGCGAAAAACAGCTCATCCTCTTCCGTGATTCCTTCGGCAGCAGTCTTGCACCCTACCTCACAAGCAGTTATCAATCCATTTATCTTGTCGATATCCGCTATATCCACCCCAACCTGCTCGGACAACTGATTGATTTTTCCGATTCGGATGTGCTGTTCCTTTACAGCTCCCTCATCCTCAACAACAGCACTACCCTCAAAAAATAATTCTTCCGAAAAAAACAGCCGTATCTGCACGCGTTTTCTCGCAGATACGGCTGTTTTCTATTTACATTGCATAGCGTCTGTCCATCATTCAGACTGATCCGGCTGGTTCCGGAGCTCGCCGATATAAAACTTCGCATACAGACAAAGCGATATCAGCATCATGCATCCGCTCAGCACAATCATATATTCGCAAGCGGTTTCGGAAGCCCGGGAAACAAAATCAACAGCATCATGACCGTATATAAGATCACAGTATTGACCTTGCCATGCCATTTCGCGCTGTTGACGGCATCTCGTTTCCGAATGACCAGCAGCCCCAATGTACTCATCAGAATTTCCTTGAACGCGAACAGTCCGATAATTCCGTACATCAGCTTATATTTCACTGTCAGACAAATAATCATAGTCGCCTGCGTCAGTTTATCCGCCAGCGGATCCAGTATCTTTCCGAAATCCGATACCATGTTGAAATGCCGCGCAAACCATCCGTCTACAATATCTGTTACACCCGACAAAAAGATGACCGCGACCGCCAGCGTATATTCCTTCTTGACACAGTACAGCCAGATAATAACCGGAATCAATCCGATTCGTACCAGACTCAGTAAATTCGGTATGGTAAGAATCTGTTCTTTTTGAAATACCCTGTGCATGACAACTGCCTCCTTCTTGACAATACGGCGAAAATATGATACACTAAGCATCAGATGGTACAAACCGTAACATGATTGTTACAGTATACCACATTTCCGGCATTCCGTCAATCGCTTACGCCAAAATGATACAAAAGGAGTCGATTTTGTAACATGACACAACAATCTCATTCTGTCAGACAGCTCATCCGCGAGGCATTCATCCGTTTGATGGAACGGAAATCGTATATGGATATCACCGTTTCGGATATTGTACGGGAAGCCGGCGTCGCAAGAGTCTCCTTTTACCGCAATTTTAACTCCATCAACGACATCATCGACGATATTGCAGACGAAATCGCCGATGAGCTGCTCCACGAAATGATTCCCGTCCTCAGCGGTCGGAACGAACGGGAATGGCGTACATTCCTCTTCCGGATTTTTTACCATTTCTCTGAAACAACATTTATGCTGACGCTCAGCAATCTCCAGAATATTTCGCTGATTTTCGCCCGAATCAACACCAAAATCCAGATGAAACAAGAACTGATCCCCTCCGGGTCGTTGGAAGAAAAGTATGCCCCGTTCGGGAAATTCGGACTAATCTGTAACATCCTCAAAAAATGGATGGATGATAACCGTCAGGAAACACCCGAAGAAATGGTCGATTATATTATGCGCTTTATCCTGCTCTTTTAATCCCGAAACAAAACAGCCGCCTGTGCTTTTTCCTGCACAGACGGCTGTTTTTCTATTATGTATTATCTGTCATCAGCCAATATGCGCTCCAGCACCTCGACTGCACACCGGATCATCTGCGGACATACCGTACCAAACAGATTCTTCTCCCGAATACAAGCCATGTCTTCCGGCTTTGTCAGGTCATATCCCAACAGATCCCGACAGACAATCGAACCATTGATTTCCCGAAAACGCCTTGTATATTCCGAAGCGATCTCGTATGCAAACGCTTTCTGTTCCGAATCTTCCGAACGGAAGTGGCCGTATTTCAGCCCCAGAACCATGAGTGCACCGGATACCGCACCGCACATCTCGCCGTTTCTTGCACCGCCGCCGAACTGTGTACCGAGCTTCAGCGCAAGCTCCTCGCTCAGTCCGAAATCCGATGCAAATGCAGCAAGAACTGCCTGTGAACAATTAAAATTATTCTGAAAGAGCATCAATGCCTTTTCTGATTTTGTCATTTTGTTTCCTCTTTTCTATGATGATCATACAGATGTTTCAAAAAAATCCGTCACGAGCCGGTTCCGCTGTATTTGAGTGCACCGTACATCCAGAATTTATAGCTCCCCCAGAAAAACAAGACACCGAACAATGGCGAAAGCCATGACAGAAGCGGTACTTCCTCCGGTCGGAGAATGACAATACTCGGATAGTACGCAATGAATGCGATGGGCATAACAAATGTGAATATAAAGCGGAAGACGGGACTGAAAATCGCAATCGGATATTTCGCGTAGTCCTTGAATCTTGTCACAAGGTCAAGTACATAGAAAGAATTCTGAATCCAGAAACAGGTTGCTGCCGCCGCGTTCTGGAGCGCAATCATAATCAGTGACGCCGTAATCAGGAACACAAGCAGTTTCAGGAGCATGAGGGGTGTAACCCCGAGTCCCAGCTGACTCCATGAATATGCAATCGTACCAATCCCAAATGCAAGCTGTCCAAGACCCTTGATATCGAAAACCTCGGACTGATAATAGAAAAAGAGATTGATCGGGCGGAAACAGTACTTGATAAAATCTCCCGAATACACATGGATCCGCAGACTCCAGTTATTATCGAACAGACATTGCACGGGTGTCAGCGATACCAGCGAAAATCCATACAGAAATAACATCTCATAATAGCCCCAGCCCTGAATGGACGGGAAGTTCCGGAATAGAATCCAGAAGCTCAAAAAGCCTGCGATGTTCGTGAAAATCATACCGATCGTAGAAATGATGAAGTCCGCACGATAGCTCATCTTGCTCTTTAAGTCCTGTGCAAGAATCTTTCCGTAAATCCGAAGATAGAAGCCAAATCCTTTTCGTTTCATTCTCTCAGCCTCCATTCACCGTAATCTGACGCAGCGATACTTTCCAGAACAGCTTTCCCAGTACCATCATTGCTGCACACCAGAACAGCTGTATCCCGAGCGTTGTGAGCACCGTCTGTAGCTGCGGATTTCCATCCAGCAGAATCGACAGCGGAGCATTATAAATAGACTGGAACGGCAGGTAATATGCAATCGTTTTCAAAGGTTCGGGGAAAAATGCGATAGGAATCGTCGCGCCCGACAAAAGCATCACAATCACCTGTTTCATGATATTGATCCCCCAGATAGACTCCGTATACAGGCAGATCGTTCCTACAAGAAAATCAATGCTGTAATTGATCGAAACCGCCATCACAACCGATATCACGAAAAACAAAAGATTCCACCCAAATCGGATTGCACCGTGCGTAACCGCCGCAACAATAAGAAATGTCGGCAGAAAGGTAAAGAAAAACTGTGTGACAAACGAACCCGAATATGACCAGAACAGATGCTTCCGGTATTCCATCGGTTTCAGCAGGTCAAGTGTAATTTTACCCGACTGAATAGCGCGTCCCATCTCCCAGACAATATACATTTCCATAAAGTTGAACAGTGCCGTTGCCAATACAAGGTAAATGAGCGTATCGGAAAAGGTCATGCCGTTCACAATATCCGTACCCGCCGAAGCATAGATCGCTTTCCAGAGAAAATAGACCACGATCAGATAGAGCAGATTTCCCGCAATAATCACCAATGTTCCCAATCGGAACTGTAAGGACTCAATGATACCGGCACGCGTCAGGGTGAGATATTTTTTCAGCTTCATTGCACACCCTCCTCGTAGATTTTTTTAATAACCTCCTCGGTGGAAATTTCTTCGAGCTGCATATCCCGTATTTTATAGGACTGCTGGAGCCTCGAAAGCACCTCCATCACCGTGGCTTTTTCCTCATCCACCAGAATCGAAATCCATTCGTCATCCGCAGAAACCTTAAAGTCGGAAAGCTTTCTGTCTATTTCTTCCGCAAGCTGTTTTAAGCTGCCGTCAATACGGATTTTCAGTGTTCGATACGAGCCGAAGAAGTTTTTCAGATGTTCGATATCGTTATCATAGAGCATTTTGCCCTTGTCGATAATGACGATACGCCGACAGAGTGCGTCCACATCACCCATATCATGCGTTGTAAGGATTACGGTGGTATGCTTCTCCTGATTCAGCGCATGGATCAGGGTACGGATTTTCGCTTTCATCGAAACATCCAGACCGATTGTCGGCTCGTCCAGAAAAACAATTTTCGGATTGTGGAGAAATGCCGCGAGAATATCGCTGAGGGTACGCTGACCAAGAGACATCTGACGCACCGGCTTATGCAGCAGCGGCTCGATATCCACAAGAGATTGATAAAGTGCCAGCATATCCTCATAATCCTTATCGCTGACGCCATAGATATCTTTCAGAATTTTGAAGGACTCCACCAGCGGCAATGCCCACCAGAGCTGGGAACGCTGTCCGAATACAACACCGATTTCCTGTGCATTCTTGGTACGATTCTCATACGGAACATTTCCTCCGACCAGAATTTCTCCCGATGTCGGTTCTAAGATACCTGTCATCATTTTAATCGTGGTGGATTTTCCTGCACCATTCGGGCCCAAATATCCCACAATCTCGCCCTGCTGAATTGTCATGCTGATATTGTCCACAGCACGGACGATTTTATAGTCTCTGGAAAACAGGTCTTTGATGCTGCCTTTCAATCCCTCACGGCGGTTCAGTACCTTAAATTCTTTTGTGATGTTTTTAATTTCGATAATATTTGACATAGAATGACCTCACTTTCGTGTGAGCAGAAGATGAATATGTGTTTGTCGGGTGACGGGGGTCTCAAATCGGATAATTTAGAATAGCACAATAAATCGCTGCTGTCAAGCAAAACCATGTTTTTGTATTCGTTCTGTAACGAATCACCGAAAAATATGAATCCCCCGTCCGAAAACGAGGGATTCCGCTTCTATCTTCTATTATCATTTTCTTCGGAACAGCTTTGCAGGACGATGACCTGCGCCCGAAGTATAGACGTCCGTTTCCGTCACATAGGCTGCAACCTTCCGGCGGAAATTTGCGGACTGTGTCGATTCATTCAGTATCGTTTCCTGTACCTGCTGGAGTGCCGTCAGCGTGAACTCTTCAGGCAGAAAATCAAACAGCATCTCATAATCTCTGACCGCATTCCGCAGCGCAGTCATTGCTGCCGCAATCATTTTCGCGTGGTCAAACGCAAAGCCGCTTTCTTCGAGAATCCGATAGCGAACCTGACCGAAGCGTTCCTTTTCCCGTTTCAGCTTCGCTGTAAGACGGATGTCTTCATGACAAAGCTCCAGCAGCCAGATTCCGTTCTCCTCCCTGAATGTCAGGTCAAACCATTTCGCTTCCAATGCGTCATCGCCGCCCATCGCATATCGCCCTTCTTCTCCGATAATGGACACAAAGGCATGAGAAATCACCCGTCCTCTCGGATCTCTGTCACACGCGCTGAATACCCCGACCGGCATCATCGCGTTCGGCGTCACATTCGTTTCTTCGGTAATCTCCCGCAGCGCACAGGCTTCAATGGTTTCATCCATATGCAGAAAACCACCCGGCAGCGCCCATCTGTTCATAAACGGATGCTCGCCGCGCCGGATCATCAGCAGCGACAAGGTACCCGGCTTTTTATCCTTCCGCCAGCTTTCTTCTTCCTCCGACCGGATCGAAACCGCGACAATGTCGGCGGTAACCGACGGACGATCATAGGCATCCTGTCTGTACGCGGAAAGGAATAATGCTTCATCCGCTTCCGGATGTTCCTTCGTTTTTAAAAATACCGTTTTCAGCTCCCGTTTCGAATGTTCCGAATAAAAGAGCGGTATCACGCCATTGATATAATCCGCGCCCCGTTCCGTCAGATACAGCCGCTCCCCTTCTTTCCGCATCAGCTTCTCCTCCAGCACAAACCGCAGTTCCTCCGGATACTGTTCCTCGAACGAAACCCCGAATCGCTTTGCAAATGCAGGGAAATCTATGAATGCAAAATAAAACGCGACGGACACCATCTTCGCCATCACTTCTTCGACCGGCAGCCGATAGATATCCTGAAACGGTAATTTCCCTGCAAGAATCGCTTCCCGATAGCGTTCCATCCGTTTTTCTGCCGCACCAAGATTGTATGCCAGATAATGCAGCCCGAAGGATTGTGCGCCAAGTCCCATTCCAACATACGGTGTTCCGTCAATCACGCGTGTCGTCAGGTAGTCGCTGGTTCCGTAATCATTTTCCAGTCTGCTGAATGTATTTTTTCCGACATTCGCTCCGTATCCGTTTTCTGTCAGCAGATGATACGCAATCTGGTACTGACGGGAAGCCTGATAGAACGAGACACCGCCGGCTTCTTCTTCCAGCTTCGTTCCCTTATAGCGATTGCGGTAGAGTGTGATATAATCGGGCCGTAATCCCATCGCATAGCGAAGCGTATGTTCAAAATCCCGATCCGACTGATGGAGAAAGCCGTACATCAGATCAATATTGAACCGTTCAAATCCCGCTTTCCGAATATTCGCCGCCGCACGCTCATAAAGACTTGCAGACCCTTCTCGTCCAAGTGTCGCCAGCAATGCTTCCGATACTGTCTGGACACCCATACTGATCCGCCGATATCCCATTTCATAAAGTGCCGTCAGCTTTTCCGGCTCATTTGCGGCTATCAGCGGTGTTGTTTCGATGCTGAAACATACACCCTCCTGAATCGTAAACAGCCGCTTTACCGCTTCGGTAATCCGCCGCAGATTCTCGATGGATAATTTTGTCGGTGTGCCGCCGCCGATATCATATCCGATAATCTTCTTTCCGCGCAGCAGCTCCGCATACATCTCCATTTCTTTCAGCAGCAGATCCACATATCCCGTTTCCAGCGCATCATCCGTATGCTCTAAAACCACATACTCACAAAACCGACAGCGCGACTGACAAAACGGAATATGAATATAGAGCGCCAGCGCTTCTGCATGGTTTAACTCGGAACTGACAAAATTCCGGATTTCCCCTTCATCCCGAAGCTTATACTGCACAAACGAACGCGGCGTCAGCGGATATGCCGTATTGGCATAATGGTGGTACAAAAGACCGGTCTGAAAAACTTCTTCACATCGCATGACAGTTCCTCCTTTGTGTTATTTACAATATGATAATAACATATTAGAAAGAATTTGTCAAGTGGTTTTCAGAATTTTTTTAAAACAGCAAAATCCCCCTGTCAAACCGACAAGGGGATTTCACACATAAAAACCAAGGTGGCTTATAATTTTGCGATTTTACGAAGAATCCGTACAACATCCTGAACCGTCAGCCGTCCGTCGCTGTCGAAATCGGCATTCTCTCTTCCGGCAGGGGTCAGCTCAATGCTCTTATCTTCTGTTGTAACGCGCGCAAGAAGAATCGCATCCGAAATCGAAACTTCACTATCCTCGTCCACATCTCCGGCACCCGGACGGACAACAATCACCTCATAAGAGATTGTCTCCGAGAAATAGCATTCTTCTTCAAACGTCAGCCGGATTTCATAAACACCCGGCTTCGTATTGTCAAAATCCGAACTGTCAATCCGATAATGCGTAAAGGGCTGTGTGAATGCGTCAAACCAGATGCCTTGTGCATGGGCATAGCCCTCCGCATAGCCGCCCGTGAAATCCAGCTCCTCTCCGATTTCATAGGTCAGCTTATCCGGGAGACTCACGATCTGAAACGATACCGAAGTCGGCTCATACGTGGTTTCCGGTTCTACATACGGTTCGACCGTAATCGTACATTCTTCGGTTCTGCCGTCGGATGCTGTTACAGTCAATGTTGTGGTACCGGCAGACAAGCCCCAGAGATATACGCCGTTTTCTACAATACGGTCAATCTTTACGATCTCCGGATTCGCAATCTCAAAGCTGAATTCCAGATCCGAAAAATTATATAGCCCGACATATCCGCTCGGATACGAATTCAGTACAATATTCAAAGAATCCTTCCGAAACAGCGTCGTCGGTTTCTCGCGCAGCGACAGCATCACCTTTGATTCATGCTCCGCCATCTTCACACGGTAAATTCCCGAATTCAAGCCATAAAGGCTCTTTCCGATCTGCTCAAATTCATGAATCACATCCGGATTGGTGCGGATATAGACCGGATATTCCCCCGCTTTCGTAAAATCGACTTCACTCGTATCCAGGGTAAAGCAAGGCGCATACCGTTCGCTCGCAGCGGAAAATTGAGCCTCGATCATGTCGGAGCGGTAAAATTCCCCGATCGGATCAAATACCCAGAGCCCTAACCGAAACGATGTCCAGTCAATCTCATCTCCGACATAACAGTCAATTCCGCTGCTCAGATTCGCGACAAAACCCACAAAATCATAATCCTAGTTTTCACGGAAATAAGTAGAGGTTGTCGTATGCTCCGGTGCAAGCGTTGCGGTCGTAACACTTGTTGTATACTCTGTGGCTTGCCATGTTTCGGACAGGGTTGTTCCGGTGATCACTGCGCTGTCCGCAGGCTTTCCTTCATTGACCGCCGCGGCACTTGGCGCATAACACCCGAGCATACAGGCTGCTGTCAGAACTGCTAAGAATTTTTTCATCGTCATTCCCTCCTTTTTGATGGTTACGGCAGAACCTTCACATAAAATACGGTCTGTGCGTCATGTCATTTCACATAAATCGGGTATATTCCCTTTTGTGTATTATCAAATGCGGTCGCGTCAATCTCAAATTCCGACAGCGGTTTCAAGCCCGTCGCTTCATACGCATCCCCCGCATATGCCATACCGCCTGTAAGATCCAGCGGCTGGCCGACCAGATATACGGTCTTAGTCGGCTCTTGTTTCAACACAATCACAGCTTTGTTTTCTAAAATCGGTACCGTTGTAGTTGTCGTTGTAAGTTCCGGCATTGTATCCGATTCCGAAGACACGACTGTGGTTTCCGGCGGCGGCGTTTCGGATATCGGCGGGTCCGACAGAATGATCGGTGTCGTATACCCTGTCATGGGCGGCACGGTGCTTTCTTCGGGCGTAATTTCTGTATCCGCGGAAAGAGAAGTTGTTTCAGCCGTGGTTTCCGTTTTTGTCGCAGACTCATCCGTTCCGATGACATGAAATGCCGCTGTGGTGTCTTGTGGGTGGGACTGTAAGGTTGTTGTTTCAGCCACCGTTGTTTCCTGTGTCTGCGGAATCGGGATTTGCCCACGATAGGCTGACAGTGCCTTTCCGACAACGCCGACACTCAATACCACACACGCGATCATGACTGCAGCAGTCACACTCCGATGGAAAAGCTGACCGCGCGGCATATGCCGTACTCCGAACGTCTCACTGTACCCGCCCCGAAACACAGAATGTTCCGCAGAGATTTCACCGCTCTCCTGAAATATTGTATGTTCGGTGCTTTCCAGCAGTTCGCATACATACCGTTCATCAATCTCTCCGATTGCCGCTAAAAGATCCGCTCCGTTCATAGATACCCCTCCTTCTCCAGATAGCTTCGAAGCCTGTCTCTTGTCCGGAAAACCATCATTTTCGTTTTGCTTAATCCCATATGATGTATTTTCGCAATCTCATCGTAGGGCTTCAGCAGATAATACCGCTCCAGAAATATCACGCGTGTTTCCTTTGACAGAGTGCTGAGAAAGTGATTGACTGCCGCGCGAAGGGCAGCGGAATCTACGGTCGATTCCACACTCTCCGTTCCTGCCAGCAGCTCCGACATCTCCTCCAGCGCAATCGTCATCTGACCGCCGCCGCGTTTTTCTGCTTTGCCTGCCTGATAGCGGTCAAAGCAGATCCGGCGGAGCATTGTCGTCAGATATGGTGCAAGCGGAAGCGGATGTGCAGGCGGAATCGCATTCCAGACTTTCATCAGCATATCATTGATACATTCCTCCGCATCCTGTGCATCGCCGAGAATCCGCATCGCAAGCCTGCGGCAATGGGTACCGAATTTTCGTGTTACCTCTAAGAGTGCCTTCTCATCCCGACGCGCAAACAGCCCGAGAATTCCTTCATCATCCACATCCATCACCTCACTTTGTCCTTCACTTCTATTAACGGAATCTATCCGAAAAAGTCACAGCTTTCTTCCTTATGATTTCCGATCAGAAAAACCGCATCCCTCTCTTTGGCGGGATACGGCTTCTGCATTCTTATTTTTTTGATTTGCGGCGCTGTCCCGCAAGCGGATTGTTGTCGATCGCGTCCTGCCGCTGTTCACTGGACAGATGGGTATAGATCTCCGTCGTCGCAATAGACTGATGGCCGAGAATATCCCGCAGCGTTAAGGTATCAACATTCGCGTGCTGATACATCAATGTTGCGGCAGTATGCCGCAGCTTATGCGTGGACAGCCCCCGTCCGCCCAGACCTGCCGCCTGCAATGCCTGTTCCACAATCTGCTGGACGCGGCGTTTGCTGATCCGGCGGTGATTCCGGCTGAGAAACAATGCGCTCGGTTCTTCCGGCGGATTTTCTCTTGCCGATAAGTATTCCGAAATGGACGCCAGACACGCATCATTCAGATATACAATCCGTTCCTTATTCCCCTTTCCGAGCACGCGAACCTGACGATTATAAAAATCAACATCGCCCACATTCATCCCGATCAGCTCGCTCAATCGGAATCCACAATTCAAAAACAATGTCACGATACAATAATCGCGCAGAGCTTCCGGTGTCTGGGACTGTTCGACCGCTTCGAGCATCCGCTCACTTTCATTCAGCGTCAGAAATTTCGGCAATGCTTTCTTCACCGTCGGCAGTTCCAGACTCTGACAGGGATCGGTTTGCAGTAACCCCTTATTCTTCGTCAGATATCGGAACAAGCTCCTGACTGCGCTGATTCTACGTGAGACAGAACGCGGCGTATTTCCGCGTGTATCGCGCAGGTATCGGATATAATCATACAGCAGTGATACATTCACGGTTTTCAGCAGCTCAAGGCTGATTTCAGAAAGCTTTACCTCCGCAATCTCATCTTTGGAAAGCCGGTTCCGCTCAGCATATACCCAGCGCAAAAACAGCGAAATGTCATGATAATACTCCGTAACCGTACGCGCCGAACGTCCGCGTATAACGTCCAGATAAGTCAGATAATCATTCAGAAACATTGGATTCTCGTCACGATGCAGATCCATCTCCGCGCCTCCTCTCCGATACTGAATCCTTTTGATTTCAGTATAACACAGTTTTTCCGAAATTGCAAGCAGCGTGATCCTTTCCGCAGACTTCGAAAAATCGGAAAAAATTTAAAAAAGGTATTCCATTTTCAGATGCTTTGTGGTATAATAGATGATGTATCATGTTATTTTCATAAATCTGATTGGAAACAGGAGTTGACTTACATGAAAAAACGTATTATGGCGATGCTGCTGACATTTTTTATCTGTCTGATGATGCTTCCGCCAAAGGATTCCGCCTCTGCGCTCGTCTTTACCCCGAACTGTACGGTCACCAGTGAGGCAGCCGTTTTGCTGAATATGGACATCGGGGAAATTGTGTATGAGAAAAATGCGGATATGAAAGAATTTCCTGCCGCACTCGCACAAGTGATGACTGCGGTCATCGTACTCGAAAACTGTCCAAAGATTTCCGAGGAGAAAATTACCGCGAAAGCTGAACTCTTTGCACCGCTCGCAAACTATGAGAATCAGACAGACCTGCGGTATGCGGAAATCGACGCGGAAGATACGCTGACCGTCGAAGACCTCCTCTATGCTATGATGCTGACCTCCTCCTGCGAAGCATCCCTCATGCTTGCTGACCATTTCGGCGGCGGCAGCGAGGAAGCATTCGTTGAGAAAATGAACGCGAAGGCAGTCGAACTCGGTATGACTGCCACTCGCTTTACCAATGCGACAGGTCTTTACAGCGCCCGTCAGGTCACAACTGCACGCGATATGATGACGCTGCTGAAATATGCGATGACGGTTTCTCAGTTCGAAGCCATTTCCTGCGCCAATTCCTATACCCCTGCCAATGCCGAAAGTCTCGGCAAAAAAGAGGACTGGAGCTGGGAACATTCCAACCCGATGAGCGACAGCAAAAGCGAATATTTCTCTACCGGCGTCCGCGGCATCAAAACAGGCAACCTTCAGGAATCCGGCAGAAATATCTGCTGCAAGGCATCCCGCGACGGCAATAACTATCTTCTCGTCTGTATGAATGCTCCGATGTACGATGACGAGGGCAATTCCCGCTTCTATCACTTAGAAGACGCAGCCGGTATCATCGACTGGGCATTCACACACCTCACCTACCAGAAGCTTCTTGGCGAAAATGATGAAATCGACGAGGTTCAGGTCGCCAATGCGGACGGCAATGACTTCGTTCTCGTAAAGCCCGAAAAGGAATATTCCTGTATCTGGTGCGATACCGCCGATATGGATTCCATCCAGCGCATTGTCACCATTGACGAGAATGTACAGGCACCGGTCAAGGTCGGTGATAAGCTCGGCACTATCTCCCTCAAGCTCTCCGGTGAAACACTCGCAGAAGTCAATCTCATTGCCGCGACTGCGGTCGAGCGTTCACTCTGGAAATATAACCTGAGCCTGATTCCCGGATTCTTCGGCTCTGTTGCACTCAGCCGTTCTGTGAAAATCGCACTCGTTCTGACGCTGGTTTATACGGCTGCCTGCATCTTCTTCTTTGTCCGCTATAAAATGGAGCGTAAACGCAGACGTCAGGCTGCGCGAAAGGAACAGCGCTGATGCGAAAACACAGACTTCGTTTCTTTCTCTTACCTCTCATCGGATTTTTCCTTTCGATCTTCCTCTTTTGCATGATGTATGACAGCTCCCTCCTCAATCCCACCTATGACCAATGGATTCTGGATGGCGGCGATTTCCAGCAGCATTATCTGGGCTGGATTTACTATCGGAATACACCATGGAGGTTCCCGATCGGACTGCTGGACGGCTTATCCAGCGACGGCGCAGTTTCCTGTATCTACACCGACTCGATTCCGCTGTTCGCGGTCTTCTTCAAGCTCCTTTCTCCGCTCCTCCCCGATACGTTCCAGTATTTCGGACTCTGGGGCGCATTCTCCTTCGGTATGATGGGCTTTTGTTCTGTCGTGCTGCTGCAGAAATTCAGCAGAAATCCGATCTTTTGTCTGAGCGGTGCCATCTGCTTTACCTACGCACCCTCCCTTCTCATCCGTATGTACGGACATGAGGCACTCGCAGGACAATGGGTGATTGTTGCGGCAATCGTACTCTGGGCATACCAATACCGCACTTGGAAACATCCATTTACCCCTGCAATCCTCTGGGCAATCCTTGCTGCGACTGCGGTAATGATCCATATGTATTTTGTACCGATGGTATTTCTCGTGATGATGGGAGCGTTTCTCGATCGCCTGATCCGCGAAAAAAACTGGAAATACCCGATGCTCACCGGCATCCTTTCGATCGCGTCTGTCCTGACTGTCATGGCAGTTCTCGGCGCATTTTACGGCGAAAGCAGCTTCAGTGCCGGCGGATTCGGACTGTACAGCGCAAATCTGCTGAGTCTTCTGAACCCCGAAGGACGGAGCAGTATTCTCCAAAAACTCCCCGTATGCGACGGACAGCAGCTCGAAGGTTTTTCCTACCTCGGCTTCGGTATTCTCGCAACAGGAATCATGGTAATTCTCCTATTCGTGCATCAGCTCGAACAAAATGGCACAAAAAAATTCCGCACATGGGCGGCAGCGCATAAATCCACTCTCATCGGAGCAACAGTCTGTTATCTTGTGGTCACGATCTGGGCAACCAGCAATGTCGTGACATTCGGTTCCAAAGTGCTCTTTACCATTCTGCTGCCGCGGCTGATCCTGGGTGCACTCAATATTTTCCGTGCATCCGGACGTCTGCTCTGGGTGGTACTCTACCTGATCTACACCGCAGTATTTTTCGGAATCTCAAAGCTGAATGCAAAAAAAACAACGGCAATTCTTGCGTGCTTCTGCTGTGGACTCCAGCTTCTTGATCTGCGGGAAATGATTGCCGGACGCCACGCTTCCTATCAGATCATATGCACAGAATATAAAACCGGACTGAAAGATCCCGGCTGGGAGACGGCTGCGGAAGGCGTAACGGAAATTATTTTCCTCCCCCTTCCGCCGGACTATCTCAAATATCTCGATATTTATATGCCGATCAGCTGGTTTGCTGCTGCGCATGACCTCAGGCTCAGCTCCTATTATCTGGCACGATGCAAATATGATAACCTCGCCGCTTACGCACAAGCCGCTTATGATGAGCTTTCCTGCGGCGGCGGCAGAGAAGATGTCCTTTACGTCTTCTTCAACAAAGAGGATGTACCCGATTGCGATCATCTCACAGTCTACGAAATGGACGGTATTACCGCTGCACGCGTTTCCAATCAATCCTGAATTGATATATCAAAAAAATTACCGCTGCGCAATACAAGCTTTGCGCAGCGGTATATTTTTATCCGTACATCAACCGTTTTCTTTGCATTTGTTTTGTACATACAGTACGTCAAGAATACTCCATATCCCATCCGAATTGGCATCGCCCGCAGAAACTATAGAAGGTGTTGAAACAATTCCCTTGCCCTCCTGGCTGTGAAGCGCGAGAATTTCAGCATCCGATTCATCCAGACTGCCATTGCAATTCACATCTCCCAAAAGCTTCGATTCGCGATTCAGCGGCACCGTCAGCCAGAGGAATTCAGCTGCCATCTGCTCGGAAGCGGATCCTTCTGTACAATAGAATAAATGACCTTTTTGCAGCCGCGCCGTTTCTTCTTCACTCAGCTTCGAACCGATTACATTGGCGGTAAAATGTTCGCTGCTGACGGTATCGTGCAGCCGGATACCGATATAGGAAGGATCAATTTCCATGATATATGCCTCAGATTCATGATTCAGCTCGTAGGTAACGCCGTCTATTGTCACCATTTCGCTCAGACTCACGGAGCGCAGTTCTATATCCACGGAAAATTCTGCGTATGGAATGACTGTAACAAGATATACGGACGTCTGCGGTGCGACCATCAGCATATCATCAAGCTCTAATTTCTGTAAGAAATTCCCGTTCTCGTCATACACAAAGAAGCTGCATATCATCTGCTCATCGGTACCGTCATTGAAATCGAACGCATTTATATTGAACGACGAATACCATAATGCCATCTGCTGCCAGATTTCGGTATCATTCGATACTGTAAATGCTTTGATCTGGCCGGAATACAAATCTTCCGGAATTTTTTTCTTCACATCCGGTATCAACGGTTCGTCCCACGCCACACCATGGCTGCGATATTCGTCAAGGGTTTCATAGCAGTTCCATGCACTGCATTTCAATTCGCCGAAATAATCACCCATTCCGACATAACAGGAATATGTATGTCCGATACCATCAAGATTTTCGATATATTTCACCCGATAATCCGTACCCTCGACTAATTTTTTCTCTCCGTCATACAATTCGAAATCTGATACCACATCTGTATTCAGGGCACGAATCGTGGGGCCGACTGCCTGACATTCCTCCAGCCGTCGGAAATCTGATGTGAACGTAAATGGAATTTCGCCTGTATGACCGCCGTTCACATGCCGCAGAAGCAGACAGTATGCCTCACCAGGTACAGTACGGACCAGCGTATCATACTCGAACATACTCGAGTTGCTCCAATGCTCTGCTTCCATATGCGTCAGGTTAATCAGCGTATATTTCACAACATAATGGCTGTCCAAACGGAATGCATACGTTTCCGCGTCCGCAGTAAAACGATATGCAGCCTGTCCGCCGAATTCCTTAATCTCTGCAAGCTGGGCTTTTCCCGTTAGCTCCGGTATCGTCTCGAGCGGCGGCACCTCCACAATCTCATAGGTGAATGTCTTGGTTCCGATATAGGATTTCAGCCCTGTCAGCGTCACTTCATACTTTCCGCATTCTATCGCTTCTTCATAGGTCATCGTATAATCCACACCTTCTAAAAGCAATGTCCCATCATGCGTTCTGACGGTTACGGCCGGAGCAATCGGTTCTCCGGTATAGAAATAAACACCGGCACAAGCGATTTCGCATTCTTCGGTCAGGTCAATCAGTTCGTTAACAAAAGTCAACTGCACCGTATATTCAGCATCCGGATAGCGCGAATTGACCGTCTGAACGAGATATTCTCCTGCGGGCAGACGGATCGCAGAATTCATTGAAGTAAGGGTTTCAGCAATCGTATTCTCCCAATTCGTCACATTCAGTTCCATGGTTCGCTTCACAGTCGGAAGACTATCCTCTGTCTGAACAGATAGTATCTCCAGCTTCAGCTCATATGCTTTATCCAAACGAATATATTGTCTATCTCCATTCTGTGTGGTAAACGGCTTCCCGACCTCAAGATAATCATCTGTCTCAAAAGGATTGTACGGAATCGGTACGATAATATGTCCGATAAATTCTCCGACATAGGCACCCATACCCTGAACATGATATGCAAGTTTGGAAGCGGACGGTGATATAACGTACTGAACATCCAACGTATAATCCACGCCTTCCGAAAGCTCCGTTCCATCCTTCATAACAGCTTCAAACACAGGCTTTGGCGGATTACTGACATCCGTATGCGATTTCAGGTCCACCACATTTTTCAATGCCCAGGTACACTCATACAGCGACTTCTTACCCTTCGTCAGCAGCACATCGCTCTCTTCTCGGAGCTGCTCACCGCAAATGAGATAGGTTTCTCCTGCAACCGCATCAAATTCTACACTCGTTACTTTATGCGTTCCGTTCTGTACAACATGGATCGGCTCCATGGTTTCCATATGAAGCACATGCATCAGAGAGTTTTCAGTTAAAGAAATATATCCGTTTATGATACTTTCCAGTAATTTGGCAGACGGAAGAAGCGACACCAGATATCTTCCGCTTTCTTCCGGAGTGAAAAGAAGCGGCTTCGGCTCTAAGTTCCAATTGAGCCTTTCATCCGGATGAAGTTCTAAACATGACGTATACGCCACCTTTAAAAATCCGAAATACTCATTTTCGCCAAATACATAACAAGTACTTTGCGTTTTTTTGAAAGACCCGATCGCCGTATAATCATCTTCCGCCAATCTCACGGATTCGCCCGATGCGGATGCCGGAGATTCTACCAGCAATTTAAAGTCTGTCTGATCGCCGTTCTCAACAACATACGTTGTTTCCAGCTCTGCACGACATTGGGTCAGCGGCTTTATCGTGCGCGTTTCATCCGTCAGACGGATCGCTGCATATTCCTCCTTCATCGTGAGCAGAATCACATAGCATTCGCCTTCGCGAAAATCATAGGTCAGACTTCCGCATTCCGAAGCATCGCGTTGGATATCTCCATAGTCCGATATCATCCGGATCTCCGCTCCGGAATACCACAGTGTCTTTTTGCCGGATTCCTTCGGAATATAATAGAAGCCGTATGAATTATATTGGTTCTTTGGGACGATGACCTGCTGATTCAGACTTAGTTCCCGACCGGCATCCGCTTCTGTAACCGTCACGATTGTGGGCCGGCCGCTTGAAATATCCCTCCCCTCTGCATCATATACATTCAGATCAAAGTACAATTCACCGGGTTCTGTTGCAATCAAGGATACCCATGCATCATCAAATTCCCGGATAACATTTCCATCCGCATCAAGCTGGTTCCATTTCACCTCATAGTCAATGCCCAACGGCAGAGCTTCCAGCCATATCCGCTCAAAACATTGATATGTTTTCGAGCCTTCGAAAGTATAACTTTCCGAACGGAACTGATAACCGTTTTCTTTCGCAAATTGTTCCAGATAGCTTTCCTTTTTTCCATACAGCAACATTTTTTCTTTCAGCGACTTGGAGTGTGCTGCGCCGAACGACGTCAGCTTTTCTCCAAAGACTACTATGGAAGCATTGCGTATTCCATAATCCGCAACACGTTCCACATTCTCAAGATATACAACCTTTGCCGCAAAATAAACACCGGTCGATTGCTGCTTCTCTAACGTGGATTGGTCATACGGTGCGATTTCGATGACACTCGGCAAGTACAGCATCGGAACAATCAGATTGGAAAACGCTTCCGCGGTCGTATTCTTCAGCGAATCGAAATGCACTGCTTGTTCCAATACCAGACCGTAAAACGCATCCATGCCTGCATACGTAAGCTTCGGGAAATCTATCTCGCATACCACTGTTTTCCGTTCTGCTTTCGCTGAGGTTCCCGCAGCTTTATTTACCGCCAAACCGTAGTTACCGATTTCTCTGACGCCGGGCGCATAGATATATTGGGTCTTCGAGCAGTTCATCAGCAGTCCCTTCGGAATCACAGAAAGCTCCGGTGAAAACCAATACTCCCGAAAAGCGGATGCGCTGAGCGCATATTCTCCGAATTCCGTCACATTCGGCAATTTCAGCACATCATCTGTCATCTGTAAGCCTTGTAACGCATATGCACCAATCTTTTCGAGCCGCTCCCATTCCAGAGAATCCGATGTGAACAATACGCCTGTTGTCGAATAGTCACCAAGCTCTATGACATTCGGCTGGTGCAGGGGATAGGACGTACAATGATAGAATGCATACGCAGGAAGCGCCGTCAGCTGTTCCAGTCCGCCGACATAAAGCAATGCTTTACAATCCCGGAAACAACCTTCGCCCAATTCTCTGATTTCTTCACAGCTCACTTCAGTCAGCCGTTCACAGCCATAAAAAGCTTCTTCCCCGATCGTTTCCACGGAATCGGCTTTCAAACGTTCTAAGGTACTGCAATTCTTGAATGCATTCGCACCGATTTTCACACAGGTATCCGGTAGTATTATCTCCGTCAGCAAATGATTCTCCGAGAATGCATTCGCACCGATTTCCGTAATTTCCGTATGATCTCGTAAATCCAGCGCCGATCCGGCACCATAATATGCAGTCAGTACACCATCCGTTATTTCTACGAGCTGTTCAGCGCCTTCGCTGATAAGAACATATTCATACGTCACAACATCGCTCTCATATGTTTCCAGCACCGATATTGCTTTTAAAACTGTTGTGTTTTCGATCGCAATCTCTTCGCCCGCATACAGAATCCCCTGCTCTTTTGTCGGTTCCGATCCATCCAGCGTATAATACACAGCTGCGCCCTCTTTCTTACAAGACAGCGTGACAGTCTGCTTTTCGCCATAGGTACCGGACGGAATCGAAGCAGTCGGTTTGTCACAAATTTCAGACGCAAAACAAAAATTTTTCAGATTGACCATACCCCAGCCATACTGTTCATCAAATCCCGGTTCGCCCAGGTCAAGCGCATTGGCATACAGATATGACTTCACCGCTTCATTCGAAAGCGTCGGATCTTCCGAAAGCACATTCGCACAGCAAGCCGCTACATAAGGCGTTGCCATACTCGTTCCGTCAAAGGAAATTGTATCATCGGTTCCGATATGATACACACTGTTGATATCAACGCCCGGTGCCGCAAGACAGATATTCGGTCCGTAATTCGAGAAATCTGCCAATTGTAAATTCGAATCCACGGCCGATACGGCAATTACACCCGATAAATTGGCAGGATACTGGTTCGAAACGCTGGAGTCATTTCCCGCCGCTGCACATACCAGTATATCCTTCTCAAGCATTTCCTTCGCCGCTTCATTCAGCATTGAGTTGTAACCAGTTCCCCCTAAACTCATGCTTACAACATCCACATCTTGTTCGATCGCATACATCATTCCGCAATACAATGTTACAACGGATAATTTTAAATAGGATGAACTCCCCCAGAGTGCAATCGGTAAAATTTTAACATTCTCCGGCGTAGAAGAAGCGATAATACCGGCACAATGAGAACCGTGACCATCCAGATCATACGGACGCTCACGCGGAGTGAGACCGAATACGATTCCACCGTCCGCGATTCTGCCTTCAAACCACTCGTGCTCATAATTGATGCCGCTGTCCAAGACCGCAACGGTAATTTCTGGCAGTTCATCATGACGCGCCACCAATTCCCGACAGTATTCTGCCGTACCGATTGCTTCATTCCCCCAACATACATTCTGTTCATACAGCGGCTTCTTCGCATCTGTTTCGGCATCGCATACCTGCAGAATGCTGTCGGGGATACAATAGATGACCGATTCCATCCGATTATACTGCTGATATGCCGCATAAGCATCGGCAGGCGTCGGAAACTGTACGACATAAAAATCCCGAAAAGCATCTGTCACAGCCGTCGCATTCAACAGATCAATTTCAGACTGTGATTTTACGACCAGACGCGCAGTCTGAAACGGTGAGCTGATTGCAATGCTGCCGTCTTCTTCCGTCCGGACCTCACAGCCAATTTTACCGGCAGCTTCCTCCAGCGAAATCGTCGCGCCTTCCTCCACAAATTCAAGCTCGGCTTCGGTTGCCGCACAGCGCGAAAGCATCCGCAGCTCCCCATTCTCTACTGTAATACCGCAGAGAGATGTTCCCGAAACCGTATGATCCTGATAAAGGAGTCCTTCCGCCGGTTGGAAACGAATTGTTTCAAACATTTCTTCCGCCGGCTGTACCGGTTCCATTTTTTGGATGTCTTCTGCAAAATGACAGATGGATTCGTACTTTGTATGTGACCTTGGTCGCGCCAATTCTGCGATCTCCTGCGGCACGGCGGCACCTAAGAGTACAAATGCCGTCAGAAACGCCGAAAACGATTGTGACTTCTTCATGATTTTGCACCTCCGATTCTAAATCATATTTCATTATAACATATAATATATATTTTGTCAACCATAGCGCATATTTCCATGCATTTTACCACTTGGTGAAAGAATTGTCACGGGCACTTTACAAATCGGAGGATTTGATGTATAATAGATATGGAATTTTTCCAAGCAGTCTGATAACATGGAGGAACAATTTATGAAAAACGAAATGAATATTGTATGCCTTGATCTGGAAGGCGTACTTGTGCCCGAAATCTGGATCGCATTCGCCGAAGCCAGCGGTATCCCCGAACTGAAACGTACCACGCGTGACGAGCCGGATTATGATAAACTGATGAACTGGCGTCTCGGTATCCTCAAGGAGCATGGTCTCGGACTCAAGGAGATTCAGGATACCATCGCTAAAATTGACCCGATGCCCGGCGCAAAGGAATTCCTTGATACCCTCCGCAAGAAAACACAGGTCATTATCATCAGCGATACCTTTACCCAGTTTGCTGCACCGCTGATGGAAAAGCTCGGTATGCCCACGATCTTCTGCAATACACTCGAAGTTGCAGAAAACGGCGAAATCACCGGCTTTAAAATGCGTATCGCGCAGTCAAAGCTCACCACTGTCAAGGCGCTCCAGTCCATCGGTTATGAAACGATCGCAAGCGGCGACAGCTTCAATGACCTCGGAATGATTCAGGCAAGTAAGGCCGGCTTCCTCTTCCGCAGCACCGAACAGATTAAAGCGGATTACCCCCAGTACCCTGCATTCGAAACCTATGATGAACTCCTCGCTGCAATCTGTGACGCGCTTTAAGAAAAATATCGCTCCGCGATGATTGCAAAGGGACGGTTTTCCCCATTTCCAATCACCCTATATCACAAAAAAACTGCATCCTCAAAACATGAGGATGCAGTTTTTATTATCCGAAAATATTGTACGCAAATACTGCGAGAACTGTAACGGTAAACACGAGCATTCCGAGATTCAGACAAGGCACCGAGAAATTCTTTCGTTCGGGCAGCGGCTGAACCGGTTTTTCGATCTGGAAGAGCTGACCTTTCGCAATCAGCACAACCAAAAGAATCGCACCTGCAATCACCATCGAATAATTGATAAGGACAAAGATGCCCGACATGATGAGATTACTTTCGGAGAAATTCTGGGCGGAAGGGTCTGCGAGCAGCTTCATCAGTTCATCTGCATGGAAAAGGAGCGGTGCGACGGCGCCGAGGAAGTTAAACGCCATATGCAGCAGGATCGTATGAATCACCTTACCCGTTTTGACATACACATACGCAAGCATCAATCCGAGTGCTGCCGCATAGAACATCTGCGTTACATTGCCGTGGAACACACCAAACAGCACGCCGGAAAAAAGAATTGCTTTTCCATCGCCATATTTCCGGATCCGGTCGATCAGGATTTTACGGAACATCAGCTCTTCTACGATGGGTGCGCCGAATACGGCAAAAATCAGAATCAGCGTCGGATTCTCGCCCATGACAGCATCCGTCAGCGTCGTATCTTCCACATTCACATCCGAAAGCTTTGCGACGATCGCAGTCACCAGCATCGAAATATAGGTTCCGACCATTGCGACTGCGCGGCCGATCAGCAGATAGACAAAAAACCATCCTGGCGTCATCTTTTCCTGTTTCGGCGGACAGAGTTCCATTTTCCGGTTCAGCACCACATAAATCGGAAATGCAATCGCATACATCGTCAGAAACGAAATCAAATACGATGCGTTCTCTGCTGCGGCACCCTCTATATCCGGAAACAGCTTTGCGAAAAGAAAGCTCAGTCCGAATTGAAGGCTCACCGTAATCACACTAAACAGTCCGAGATTCAGAAAGGACTTGGAATATGCTTTTTTTGCTGTCTTTACAACAGCCGTTTCATTCGCTGTGTCTTGCTCCAATGTCTGCGTCGTCAGTTCTTGCTCCATATCGTATCCTCCTATATGTGAACAGTACGCAAAACAGCGGTTTTCTCATCAGTCAATGAGAAAAACCGCCGCTTTGTTTTGAGAATCATTATTTCTTCTGTTTTCCGACATAAGCACCCGTCTGGGGATCCAATCCACGGGCACGAAGCTGTTTTTCAAATTCCTTGTTGATTTTTTCAAGCTTCTTACGGCGTTTTGCTTCTGCAACAGAAACAGAACCGGTCTGTGCGGGCGTCGGGTCGGGCTGTGCGGACTTCGGTACAGAACCGGATGCAGGCTTTGCTTGCTTTGCCGGCATCTTATACTCGGTATATACAATTGCTTTTCCGGAATCCGCCTCTTTCTTCTTATTCGGATCCTCGATGCCCATCGCGGACATCAATTCCTCGACATCCAGAACCGGAGCATTGCCTGCTCCGACATTTGTTTTTGCATAAGTATTTTCCGGATCCTGCGGCGGTGCACTATATACCGGTTCGGTAATCGGAATCGGATTTCCGTTCTCATCAAAATTCTGGAAGACCTGACGGCCTTCTGCGCTGTAACCGACAAAGAGCGGCGGGCGTGCATTCGGATTTCTGGTTGCACGCGCCTTCGGAACAGCAAACAGATTATTCTCTGCATTCGGATACTGCTGCTGCATTGGCTGCTGCGGTACGGCAAACTGCGGCATGGGTTCCGTCGGACGCAGCTGCGGCGGAATCGGCTGCTGCGGAATCGACATCGACGGCAGCTCCGGAAGCTCAGGCAGCTCCGGAAGCTCAGGGAATCCGGACATAACGCCGCTTGATGCAGTCGGTACGGTATTCAGACTCGGCAGTTCGTCAATTGCATTGAGATATGAATCATCCGCCGGTGCTGTGGCAATATTCGAAAGCTCGGGAACCTCGTCCACGGTTTCTGTTTCCGCATTGGACGGCATCACCAGAAGATCTGCCATCGGGTTGAGGAGCACATCTACGGCTTCCTCCGCCTTTTCTTCGATCTTTTCCTCCGGTACGACAAACGGATCATAATCCTCCGGAGCCGGCTCCGGAATCACCTCAATGATTTCATCCTCATTCGAAAGTGTTGCGGAGAAGCTCTCGCTTTCCGCGATATCGTCCAGTACAGGCAGTGCTTCGATTGTTTCCGGTGCCGGAACCGGTTCGGTCGGCATCAGCTCCGGAATCTCAGCCTGCGGCTGCGGAACGGAGGGTGCAGCAGCTTCTTTCACAGGCTCCATGGGTGCCAGCGGATCAAAGAGGCTGTTTGCCAGATGATCAAATGCATTCGGCTGCGGTGTCGGTGCGGACGGTGCAGGAATTGCGAACTGTGCGAGAATATCGTCCGGTGCGACGTTTACAGCAGGCTGCGGCGGAATCTCAGGAGCCGGAATGCTCGGTACAGTTTCCGGCGTCTGCTGGGGTGCCGGGATTGCAAACTGTGCGAGGATATCGTCTGCGGGAACGGGATTGTTCACTACCGGTGCGGCAGGTGTCTGCGCAGCGGACGGCACAACCGGCGTCTGCGGTACAGTCGGTACAGCGGGAATCGCAAACTGTGCCAGAACATCATCCGGACGATTCAGTATAGGCTGGGACGGCTGCGGCATGGCCGGTGCTGCCGGTGTGACAGGTGTCTGCGGTGCAGTCGGTACAGCGGGAATCGCAAACTGTGCCAGAACATCATTCGGACTATTCAGTACAGGCTGGGACGGCTGCGGCATGGCCGGTGCTGCCGGTGTGACAGGTGTCTGCGGTGCAGTCGGTACAGCGGGAATCGCAAACTGTGCCAGAACATCATTCGGACTATTCAGTACAGGCT
>JAFXIC010000057.1 GCA_017533485.1 Oscillospiraceae bacterium | reverse complement strand
CTGCGTGTTCCTGCCGCTGCTTACTTATGTACTATAACTCCTTCTTCAGTCGCTCTCTTTGCCCTTCGCTTCTTGCCCTTCGCTCCCGAGGCGACTTGATTATTCTACCATACTTCTTCCCGTTTGTCAATCCCCATTTTTGCCCTTTTTTCCGTTTCTATGCTTTGCACAAAAAGAACTCGAATTTCGACAGAATTCTAAGTCAGGTTTCTACCGGTCTCCTCCGCGGGCATTCGCCACATCTCCCAAAACAACAGTAAATACATTGATTCCATTACCGCTTTCGGCTGTAATCGTTCCACCGTGGAGCTGTGCGATACATTTCGCAACACATAATCCAAGACCATATCCACCGGTTTCTCTCGCTCTCGACGGGTCAACACGATAAAAGCGATCAAAGATTTTCTCCAGATCCTTTTCCGTGATCTCCTCTCCCTCATTCGACACAACAATCCGAAGATGCTGCTTTCGGTCACGATTCAGAATCAATCGGATGGTTCCGCCGGACGGCGTATATTTCACGGCATTGTCCAGCAGCTCCGTCAGCATCTGGCGGATCCGCTCCCAGTCACATACATATAATAGTCCATGCGTCATCTCATAATCAAATTGTTTTCCGCTTTCAAAGATATCCGCTTCCCATTCCATGCACAAGCCTTCCACCAATTCGGAGATTTCCTCCTCCCTGACATTCAGCTTAATCTCATCTGCGTCTACCTTTGCCAGAAACAGCAAGCCCGTTACCAGCCCTGCCATACGGGTCGTTTCGCCGCGGATACTGCCCAGCCATTTCGCCTGACTTCCGACTGTTGCATCGGGGTTCGCCAGCACTGCCGCGGTATCTGCGGTAATTACCGCAAGCGGCGTTTTCAGCTCATGCGTTGCGTCGGATACGAAATCGTTCTGCTTCTCCCACGCCGCTTCAATCGGTTTGCTCGCCCACTGCGACAGCAGAAAACTCACCGGTATCAGCAGCAAGCCGCCCAGCACCAGAAACCATACAATATAACTGCGGATCAGATCTTTCACAGATTCCTCCTCGCCGCAGTCCGTTACTGCAACCCAATATTGTCCGAGATGCTTGACATACTGATAACGGACAACCTGTCCGTCCAGCTCCGCTCGCCCCGAACCCTGATCGCTGCCGCCTGCGCTTTGCCGCACCAGCATCGCAAGATTCGATTCCGACACGAAAATCCGCCATGTCCGACAGCCAAGCAGCCGTCCGCTCGGTGTGAGAACCGCCGTCACCAGCCCACGCCCTGCGTCCGTATAGACGCCTGCCGGTTCTTTGGCATCAAAATTCTCGATTGCTGTTTTCAGCACTTCCTCACTCTTTGAAACCTCTGTACGATAGAGAAACGCTGAGATCCCGCCGCAGAGTGCACACAGCAAAAACATCAGCAGCCCCCAGCTGATGACCAAAAACCGTAAGCGAAGACTCTTTTGCATCCCCCTTCGCCTCCTTTTCTTCTTTTCTCTCATTATACATCATTTTTCTCCGCTAAGGAAGACTGCACAGCATATTTTCATAAAAATATACCAGAAATCGGATTCTAGGATTCGAAAATTCGGTATTCTGCCCCTTTCCAAATTGCTCGAAATGTGTTATAATAAATGATATATATGAAGGGAATGTTTTTTGTACACTCTGCGTGTATACAGCAATGAATGGAGGAAATTATGCAAAATTCTGTCAATGAGCTCTACAAGCTCTGGTGCGAGTCTGCAACCGAAGACCCGGACCTCGTCTCAGAGCTCCGCAGCATCGCCGGGGACGATGATGCGATCAACGAACGGTTCTATAAGGAACTGGAATTCGGCACCGGCGGTCTCCGCGGTGTCATCGGTGCTGGCACGGCACGGATGAACATCTATACCATCCGCCGCGCAACACAAGGTCTTGCCGACTATGTCAAGTCTTCTTTTTCCACACCCAGTGTCGCGATTGCTTACGACAGCCGTATCAAGTCCGACACCTTCGCGATGGCTGCCGCTTCCGTTCTCGCAGCGAATGGAATCCGCGTCTATCTCTACCGCGAACTGATGCCGACACCGATGCTCTCGTTCGCTGTCCGTGCACTCGGCTGTTCTGCCGGTATTATGGTCACCGCAAGCCACAACCCTGCAAAATATAACGGCTACAAGGCTTATGGTGCTGACGGCTGCCAGATTACCCTTGAAGTTGCCGAAACCGTCATCCGGTGCATCAACCGCCTCGACATCTTCTCCGATGTCAAAACCACTGATTTCGAACAGGCTGTCGCTGACGGCAGAATCTCTTACATCGAACAGAATGTCATCGAGGACTATTATAAGAATGTTCTCGCACAGGGCATCAATACCGCACTTTGTCCCGAAAGCGGTCTGAAAATTGTCTATACCCCCCTCAACGGCACAGGCAACCTCCCGGTTCGGGAAATCCTTTCCCGTATCGGCATTTCCGATGTGACCGTTGTTCCGGAGCAGGAGCTGCCCGACGGCAACTTCCCGACCTGTCCGTATCCGAATCCCGAAATCCGTGAGGCTCTCGAATACGGTCTGCGGCTCTGCGATCAGGTAAAACCCGATTTGCTCCTCGCAACCGATCCCGACTGTGACCGCGTGGGCATTGCCGTTCCGAATTCCGACGGCGGTTATGAGCTCTTCAGCGGTAACGAAGTCGGCGCAATGCTCTTTGCATATATCTGTGAGCAGCGCACCAAGCTCGGTACAATGCCGAAGAACCCGATGGCTGTCAAAACTATCGTAACCACTGATCTCGTAAAACCAATCGCGGAAGAATACGGCGTTGAAATCATCGACGTCCTTACCGGCTTTAAATTCATCGGTGAACAGATCGGTATGCTCGAAGAAAAAGGCGAGGAAAACCGCTTCATCTTAGGCTTCGAAGAAAGCTACGGCTATCTCGCAGGCTCCTATGTCCGCGATAAGGATGCTGTTGTCGCTTCTATGCTCATCGTCGAGATGGCTGCATACTACCGCACACAGGGCATTACCATGCTTCAGGCCCGCGAAAACCTCTATCGGAAGTACGGCGTCTTCAAGCATGAGCTCGAAAGCTTTACATTCGAGGGTGCTGCCGGTATGCTGAAAATGAGTGAGCTGATGCAGAGTCTCCGCGTGAATGCACCGAAGGAAATCGCAGGAATGCCTGTACTCGAATTCGCTGACTATGCAAAGGGAACTGCCGTGAACCTCGAATCCGGCGCAGAACGTGACCTCAATCTCCCGAAATCCGATGTCATCACGTTCTTCCTCCCCGACCGCGCAAGCGTTGTCGTTCGTCCCTCCGGCACCGAGCCAAAAATCAAGGTCTATTACACCACCACAGGAAAAACTATGGCGAACGCCAATGCCCGTGCAGAACAGATGAAGGATTCGATGCATAAGCTCATTGCACAATAATCCGTTTCTCCCCATGCAGCATTCCGTGAAAACCGCCGCAATTTGACGGGAATATGCAAAATCACTTGCAATTTCTGCCGCGATATGATATAATAATTGTTGCGTAATGCCCATAGCACTACTTTCCGGACAGTAATCGGACGGGCTGCTATGTTGAATACCGCCCAATTACATTCCGAAAGAGGTGAAAATCATGAAGGAAGGCATCCATCCCGTATGCGAAAAGACCACCATTACCTGCCACTGCGGTAATGTGATCGAGGTTTTTTCCACGAAGAAGAACATCACTGTTGAAATTTGTTCCAAGTGCCACCCGTTCTTTACCGGTAAGCAGAAGCTGATCGACACCGGTGGACGCGTCGAGCGCTTCAACAAGCGTTTCAACCGCGGTTAATCTCCGCACAAATGCTTTATGCAGTCAAAACAGGCGTATGCTTTTCAGCATACGCCTGTTTTTCTGTTATTGCGTAATTTTAAGTTCCTTACCGTTGCTGACGATTGTGACATCCCCATCTGCGGTATAATACGCCGAAATTCCACGCTTTTTGAGTGCTGCAACCGTCTGTTCCTGTGCATATTCCTTCTCCGAACAGCATACAACGGTTGACTGCGGTTTGAAATGATCCAGAAATGCCTCGGTTGTCGGAAGATACTTGCCATGATACGGGAATTTTAAGAAGGTCACTCCTCCATAACCATAGTCCATGATTTCCTGCTGGCGGTCTTCTTCGGCATCTCCTGCAAATAAGAATGTATTCTCTCCGTGCTGCATATACAGGCTCAGCGAAAAATCATTCTCCTCATTCTTTCCATAGTCGGTTTTTTCTGCCGCATCCAGCGAGAATGTCACATCATCATACACCCAGTCCGTATGGGAACCCGTCGCACAGATTTTTGGCGTCAGCTTCGCATCTGCCATCTTCTCCTCGAAATTTTCATATTCATCGCTGTCCGACCGGTAATCCGGCAGGTAGACCGTTCCGATTTCCAGCCGTTTGACGAGCCTTGCCGCACCACCTACATGGTCTTTATCAAAATGTGTAATAATCAGCGCGTCAATCTTAGAAATATTCTGTGATGCAAGGAATTTTTCGATATCCTTTCCGTCACCCTTATTGCCTGCATCCACGACAACCGTATGTGATGCCGTCCGCAGCACAAAGGCGTCCGCTTTCCCGACATCCAATGCGGTAATCGTAAAATCTCCGATGATATCGGGGGCATCCGGCTTTTTTTCACAGCCGCTCAGCATCAGAAGTGCGGCTGTCAGCATCCCGAATACGCTTCTGATTTTCTGTTTCATAGGCTCACCACCTCAGGCATTGCTGTACTTCGCATGAACCAACGGGTTCGGTGCAATCCGTTCTTCGGATATCACAATCGTTCCGTTCAGCTTCTGTACGGCATCATCCAGCTTCTGTTCCGACTGCGCATACATCGTCAGCAAGGGATCCCCCGATTTCACGGCATCTCCCAGCTGTACATGAAGGCGGATTCCTGCCGCAGGGTCAATCGTATCTTCCATTGTCATACGACCCGCACCCAGCGTCACACAGGCTCTTCCGATTTCTTCACTTTCCATTGCGGCAATCCAACCGTCCTTTTCTGCGTACAGAACACGGCTGCATTCGGGCTGCGGCAGTTTCGTCAGGTCATCGGCAATCGAAGCATCACCGCCCTGACCGGAAACCATCGCACGGAATTTATCGAGTGCCGCACCGCTTGCAATTGCCTGCTCCGCCATATCGTGACATTCTTCGAGGCTTCCTTTTCCTGCCATCATCAGCAGCTCTGCCGCAAGCGTCACACAAAGCTCGGAAAGCGCACCTTTTTCTTCTCCGCGCAGCACACGCACCGCTTCCTCAACTTCCAAGGCATTCCCGATACAATATCCGAGCGGTCGGTCCATATCCGTCAGGATCGCGGTACATTTCTTTCCGTCTGCGGAAGCTGCCGCAAGCATCAGGCGTGCCAGCTCCGCCGCGTCTTCATCCGTTTTCATGAATGCGCCGCTTCCGACTTTTACATCCAGCAGAATACAGTCCGCTCCTGTGGCAAGCTTCTTACTCATAATACTGGCACAGATCAGCGGAATACTCGTGACCGTTTCCGTGACATCCCGCAGCGCATACAGCTTTTTATCCGCAGGCGCAAGATTGCCCGTCTGCATTGCGACCGCGCACCCAACCGCTTCCGCAAGCTTCAGAAAACGCTCCGGCTCCAATGCTGTGGTCAGTCCCGGAATCGACTCCAGCTTATCAATCGTTCCGCCGGTATGTCCCAGTCCGCGCCCCGACATTTTCGGCATCGGCACACCGCACGCGGCAACAATCGGTGCGAGAATCAATGTTGTTTTATCGCCGACACCGCCGGTGCTGTGCTTATCGACAACCGTACCAAGCGTCGGATAGGACATCGTCTGTCCCGAATCCCGCATCGCCATCGTCAGTACCGCAGTTTCATGATCGGTCAATCCGCGGAAGCATACCGCCATCAACCATGCGGCAAGCTGATATTCCGCGATTTTTTCCATCCCGTTCTTTCCGACAATGCCATCGACCATAGATCGGATTTCTTCGTCTGTGAGCGCAATTCCGTTTTTGGTCTTACGAATGCACTCCGTCATCCGAAATGCTGCCATAACTTACACCTCCGATAGTTTCTCTATATTGATAGAATTCTTCGTTACATCTTGATTTCTTCCGCTAAATTGGAAATCCATACCCCTTTTCGGATCAGTACATATCCGATCGCAACCTTTATAATATCTGCCGCATGGACAATCGCATATATCATCAGAATCGGCAATCCCGTATACTCACAAAGCACTTTCGCAATCGGTACAATGACAATCCATGAATACACGCTGTCGAATAAAAACGTCACAAGCGTCTTTCCGCCGGAACGAAGGGTGAAATAGAGCGCATTCAGATAACCTTGTACCGGGAAAAAGAGTGCTGTGATGATAATGAACATCGCCGCATACTGCCGTACATCCTCAGTGGTATTATAAAGCTTCGGGAATACATGAGAAATCGCAATCAGCAAAACCGTCAGTCCGGCGCTGACAACCCCTGTAAACCGCATCAGACGGAATGCATTTTTCTTTACCTGTTCGGTCTGACCAGCACCAAGCTGCTGGCCAATCAGAATTCCGACCGCATTTCCGAGTGCGATAAACACAACATTCAGAAGATTACAGAGCGCATTCGATATGTTCAGTCCCGCGATTACCATCAATCCGCGCTTGGAATAGCACTGCGTCAGGGCGGCAATTCCCCCCGCCCACAGAAATTCATTCATGAAAATCGGCAGCGTCTTTCGCAGCATTTTTCCTGCTAGTTCACGCGGCAGATGAAACGTCCGGTATACGCCGTCCAGAAACGGATGCTTTGCAATGGCCAGATGCGTCCAGAGCACGACAATCCCAAGCTCGACAAATCTTGCTGCAACGGTGGCGATTGCCGCACCGCGCACGCCCAGCTCCGGAAAACCGAATTTCCCGTATATCAACAGGTAGTTCAGCACGATATCCGTCAGCACCGATCCGATTCCGGCAATCATCGGCTTCACGCTGTCACCGGTTTCACGCAGACTGCCGGCATAAATCTGTGTCACAACAAACGGCGGCAGCCCCAACAGCATAATCCGAAGATACTGCCTAGCATACATCAGCGTCATACCCTTATCGATCTCGTCGCTTTCCCCCTTCAGATACAGCCCGATCAAGCCTTCATCCATCGTGAGAAATACCAAAAGTCCTGCCGCCAGACAGATACAGGACAGCAGATACTTCATACGCACGGTGGACTGAAATCCGTCTTTCGCATCCTTTCCAAAGAACTGTGCGCCATAGATTCCCGGACCCGACAGTGCCCCGAAAATCGCCAGGTTAAATACAAATATCAGCTGACCGACAATCGAAACGCCGGTAAATGCTTCTTCTCCGAGACTTCCGACCATGACATTATCTACCAGCGTCACCGCATTGGTAATGCCGTTCTGGATCATCATCGGAACAGCGAGCCATAATGCTCTCCGATAAATCGTTTTTTCTTTCATCCGTTCTCTTTCCTCTTTTTCCTCATCATTGATACGTTAATCATATCACGAACACCTCAAAATGTCAATAAAAAAAGTGGCTGCGCTGTTCAACCGAACACGCAGCCAAAATTTTTAGGGGGCTTCTTCACCAATACTTATAAAGAGAGAGGAAATAAGCATTGGCAGATAAGCGCAAGCACGCCTGAGAGGCAAATAGCGTGCTCCATCATATATTATACAACAGATTTCAATTTCTTGCAATATCCTTTCCCAAGATTTACTGGATAATTTGCAGATGTTATTTAATTGCTTTTTATACACATCGCACAAACAGCAACCAATTCCGACAGCTTCCGACACATTCCGAAAGCTTTGTAAAAACTATTATTTTTCTGATGTTTCATTCTTTTTCTTGCCGACGACATCCATCGGAGATTTCGCGGTTAACTGTACAACTTTCATAATCAGTTCCAGCATCCGCTCATCCTCTTCTTCCGTCAGCTCCTCCAGCGGAATATTCAGTGCATTCATTTCATCCATTGCTTCGGTTCTCCTCCTTTCTGTATGCTCCGATCCTATCATGCTTTGCTATATGTATCAACGCACAGGCGTTCAGGATTCTTCTGCCAGCGATGTGGTGGTTTCCGTATCTGCGACATAGAGATGCTCCGCAAGCACCGTCAGAATATAGGTCGGATCCAGCCCTTCGATCAGAACCAATTCCCGTATATTCGAAAAATACCGGATCTGCTCGCGCAGCGCAAGTATCCGGTCGGCTGTTTCTTCGTCCATGCCCGGTATCCGGCACAGCTCGTCCTTCGTCACCAGATTCATATCATAATAGCCTGCCGCCTCGGACAGCACCGTAGTCTCGGTTTCAGTCGGAACCGGTTCTGCTGTTGTCTCCGCAGATGAAACAGAAGTTGCCGCCACATCTGGCAGCGGCGGCAATTCATCCGGAATCTCAAATTCCGCCAGAATTCTTGCTGCCAATTCTTCGCCGATTCCTGATATTTCAAGCAGCTGCGCACGCCGCGTAAATCCACCCAGAGCTTCTCTTGCCGATATAATCCGTTCCGAAAGCACTGCGCCGATACCTTCGACACGCTGTAAATCCACCGCATCCGCCTGATTCAGATTCCGGCAGAGCGTTGTTGTGACCGTGGATTCTGCCGCAGCAGAATCCGTCCGAAATACCGGTACTGTTGTTGTCACCACCGCATACTCCTTTTCGCAGCAGCGCGTCGTACCGCTCGTTTCCGCAGGATAATACCGGATCTCCAGCATATCCTTTGGTCTTGTCTTCAGCTCGGAATAAATCGTTATGCCGATGATGAACGAAATTCCGATACACCAGATCAGAATCAGGGAACGCCGCTTCATAGCCGCACCTCCGTTGTCAGGCAGTATCCGACCACCGTACTCGTCATTCACCATGTTCATACCATTCATTTCCTATATTATAACATACTTTCCATCCGAAATCAATAAAAAACTTTTGTAAAATGTTATGATGCTGTTGTGCTGCAATCGATCTTGGACAAAAAGAAAAAGGCGTCAGCGAGGCGGCTCGGCGGTATCCTATGAGCCGGGAAACGATCTATGTGCGGAGAAAGCGGTATGACGGGACATGGCAAAGTCTGGCGGAACGAAGCCATGATCCGCATCACCATCCAAATGAGTATCCCGGTCAGAAGGTGCAGATGGATGTGAAGTATGTACCAAGCCGGTGCGTGACGAACTGCAATCGACTCTATACGCATCTTTTGGTTTTGGGGAGAAAGGGCTTGCAAAGTTTCATGGGATATGGTATAATATATCGGTTATTTATGAATGCAGATTATTTTGGAAGAAGAGGTAAAAGTGATGAATCCAATGGCAATTTTCAAGATCAAGGGGCTGCTGACAGCCTTCCAGACCAATCATCCGAAGGTGTTCCCGTTTTTCGGAGCAGCTGCCGGATATGTCAAAGAGGGTACGATTATCGAACTGAAAGTCAAGGGTGAAGAAGGAAAAGAGCTGCTCTGTAATATTAAGGTGACACCGGAGGATATTGAGCTGTTCCGCGAAATGAAGAATTTCGCGATGAATACGAATGTACCGGAAATGTAAGGGAATGGGGGACTGCTGAAATGAGTATCCTGAATGTAGAGCACGTTACGCATGGGTTCGGTGCGCGCCAGATTCTGAATGACGCATCCTTCCGTCTGCTGAAAGGCGAGCATATCGGGCTTGTCGGTGCAAACGGCGAGGGAAAGTCCACGTTTTTGAATATCATTACCGGAAAGCTGATGCCGGACGAGGGAAACATCGAATGGTGTAAGCGAATTACGACGGGCTATCTCGATCAGTACAGTACGCTCGAAAAGGGAAAAACGATTGCGGATGTCCTGCGCGAAGCATTCGGATATCTGGAAACGCTGGAGCAGGAGATGCTCGGGATTTATGATAAAATGGGCGAACTAGAGGGTGACGCGCTGGAAGAAGCCATGGAGGATGTCGGCGAGATTCAGAACATCCTTGATTACAGCGGCTATTATACGATTGACGCGAAGATCTCGGAATATGCGAATGGACTGGGACTTGGTGAAATCGGAATGCAGCGGGATGTCTCGGAGCTGTCGGGCGGTCAGCGTGCAAAGGTACTGCTGGCGAAGGTACTGCTGGAAAATCCGATGATATTGATTCTGGATGAGCCGACGAACTTTCTGGACGAAAACCATATCGCATGGCTGAAGGAATTCTTAAAGAACTACGAAAATGCCTTTATTCTCGTTTCACATGATACAGCGTTTATGAATGATGTCGTGAATGTGATTTATCATGTCGAGAATGCGGTGCTGACACGGTATTCGGGGAATTATGAGAATTTCCTGCGGATGTATGAGCTGAAAAAACGACAGCTCGAACAGGCATATGAAAAACAGCAGAAAGAGATTGCAGATTTAGAGGACTTTATCGCGCGCAATAAAGCGCGTGTCGCGACAACGAATATGGCGAAATCGCGTCAGAAGAAACTCGATAAGATGGAAAAGGTAACGCTGATGGCAGAACGGATGAAACCGACCTTTTCCTTTGCGTCCGCAAGAGCAACCGGACGCGTGGTGATCGAGTGTAAGGATCTTGTGCTGGGGTATGACGAGCCGCTGACGAAGCCGCTGAATTTCCATGTGGAATACGGTCAGAAGATTGCCATCCGCGGCGTCAACGGACTCGGAAAATCCACCTTGCTGAAAACGATGCTGGGGCTTTTGAAACCGATTTCGGGAACGGTCGAGCATGACCAGTTTGTGGAATACGGATATTTCGAGCAGGAAGAGATCGCAACCGAAGCGACCGCGCTCCAGACAATCTGGGATGAATATCCTGCGATGACGAATGGAGAAGTGCGTGCAGCACTGGCAAAATGCGGCTTGACGACGGAGCATATTACATCACAGATGCGTGTGCTGTCGGGCGGAGAAAATGCAAAGGTGAGACTCTGTAAGGTCATGTTAAAGAGCGTCAATCTGCTGGTGCTGGACGAGCCGACGAATCATCTGGATGTGGATGCAAAGGAGGCGCTGAAAGAAGCGATCCGTGCATACCGCGGAACGGTGCTTCTGGTCAGCCACGAGCCTGAGTTTTATCATGAAGTCGCGACAGATATCTGGAATCTGGAGGACTGGACAACAAAAATCGTGTAATCGGGAGGAGAATGTATGGAGCGGCTGCCGAATTGTCTGATCGACCTGCATCTGCATCTGGATGGCTCGCTGTCACCTAAACTAGTGCGGGAAATTGCGGCGTTACAGGGCATTTCCATACCGGCGGAGGAATCGGCGCTCTTGGAAATGCTGACTGTCGGAACGGATTGCAGCGATCTGAATACATATCTGGAAAAATTCGCGTTTCCGTGCAGCCTGCTGCAAACGGAAGCGGGGCTGACCGCAGCAGTATCAGGGCTGCTGGCGGAATTATCGGAATCCGGATTTCTGTACGCCGAGATACGCTTTGCACCGCAAAAATCCACAGATAACGGACTGACGCAAAAACAGGCGGTGGAAGCAGTCATCAAAGGGATGAAGTCATCAACCCTCAGATCCGGACTGATTTTATGCTGTATGCGCGGTTCGGATAATACCGAAGAAAATTTCGAAACCGTTCGCCTTGCGGGAGATTTCTTGGGACAGGGTGTATGTGCTGTCGATCTTGCAGGTGCCGAAGCGCTTTACCCGACCGGAGATTTTGAAGATCTATTTGCGTATGCAAGGGAACTGGGCGTGCCGTTTACGATTCATGCCGGAGAAGCGGCAGGTGCGGAGAGTGTCGGGACCGCATTGCAGTTTGGTGCAAAACGAATCGGGCATGGCGTGCGATCATCAGAAGATCAGGCTGTGATGAAAAAGCTGGCAGAAACAGGCGTTGTGCTGGAGCTTTGTCCGACCAGCAATCTCAATACGGCGGTTTATGGTTCCATCAAAGATTATCCGCTGCGGAAGCTGATGACGGAGGGCGTTCGGGTGACAGTGAATACGGATAATACGACGGTTTCCGCAACAAGTCTGCGTAAGGAATTTGGGCTGCTGCGGGAAGCATTTTCACTGACGGATGCGGAATGCTGCCTGCTTTTGCTGAATGCGGCAGAAGCGGCATTTACGGATCCTTCCACAAAGGAATTCTTACGGCATTCCATAGAATCCGCATTTCTGAATGCATAAAAAAGTCCGCAAGACCGAAAGTACGGTCTTGCGGATTTGTTTTTGAAAACTCAGCGTGGCTCACAAATCAGCTTGATTGCAGTGCGTTCTTCACCGTCGATTTCAATGCTGGCAAATGCAGGAACACAAATCAGGTCGATGCCGATCGGTGCGAGATAGCCGCGTGCGATTGCAATGGACTTGATTGCCTGGTTGGCAGCACCGGCGCCGACCGCCTGCACTTCAACAACGTGCTGTTCGCGGATGACGCCTGCGATTGCGCCTGCAACGGAATTGGGAACAGAGTGAGATGATACTTTCAATACTTCCATAGTCTAGTCCTCCTTTAAGTGTAAAAAAGCAGATCTTGTAATTTGATGCTGATTGCGTTTTATGTCTGTATGCAAAAAACATACAAAATTGAGTTTTCCTTATCAATAGTATAATACAAAATCACGGGAATGTCAAGTAGGATTCTTCAATTTGTCATTTCTTTTAGAAAGACGCGTCGAATTTTGTTGGAATTGCCGGTTTTGGGGTCGATGGACAGGCAAACTGCACCAAGAACATAAGGCCCCGGCGCTTCCGAGAATTGTACGGGGACATGGAAGCGTTGTTTTTGGATTGCCTGTTCGGGACAGACGCCGAGAACGGAGCGTGCTGCACCGACCATTCCGACATCGGAAATATATGCGGTTTTGCCGTCGATACATTCCTCATCCGCAGTCTGGGTATGGGTATGCGTACCGATGACGGCGGAAACGCGGCCGGAAAGGTAGTAGCCGAGCGCACGCTTTTCAGAAGTGGCTTCGGCATGAAAATCGACGAGAATACAGGGTGTATCGAGTGTTTCGAGAATATTGTCGATCACGGAAAACGGATTGTCGAGCGGTTCCATGAATGCAGTACCCATAAGATTGATGACAGCAAGCCGTGTGCGGCCGAGGTCGAGAGAGAATACGCCGCTTCCGGGTGTACCTTCGGGATAATTCGCAGGCCGGAGAATCCGCGGGTTCTCATCAAAAAGCGATTCACAGCGGCGGCGGAAACAATGGTTTCCGGTGGTAATCACATCCGCACCTGCTGAGAATAGCATATCCGCAGATTGCGGTGTAATACCATTTCCCTTTGCAGAATTTTCGCCGTTGACGATAATCGCATCCGCTTCGTATTCCCGCCGCAGCTTTGGAAGAACGCGCGATAGATAGTGACAGCCGCCTTCTCCGACGACATCACCGACCATGAGAATATTCATGTGCAGAGTCTCCGTTTCGGTTAATTTGTAAGGATAATATGGTAGCCGTCCTCACGGACATTGAGGTTCGTGGTGGTTGTTGCAGTGGAATCCGGGGCGGACTGTACATCAGGGGTAATATCCGTAGTATCCGCTTCTCCGGTCAGATCGGATGGCATATCGGTTCCGTCCGTGATATCGGTCGAGAGGATCGGTTCGCCGTTTTCATCGGTCTGCGGGGTATCGGGGATGGCTGTTGTTTCAGTGGTTTGTGTGGCAGCCTGCTGAGAGGCGAGTGCATCCCAGAAGTCCGTGGTAGTCGTAGGCATCTGAATCGCAGTATTGCTGACTGCGGGGAGTGTTTCATCCTGCGGAGACGGCGGGGTGTCTTTTCTGACAGCACTGAGAATACCGATGAGAATACAGACCGCAAGGCAGGCGATCACAATACCAAAAATCTGTTTTGATTCCATAATCTAAGCGGAAACTCCTTTCGAATGAGCATTATTATCAGTATATCATATTTTCTATGCTTTTGCAATCGTTTTTACAGAAGTTTTTTATTGATTTTGTAGGAATGACAATTGTAGGGAGCCAAAGGCGAGCGAAACAGGCTGGGCTTTCCGAATCCGGTGCTTCGTATTTTTTGGAAGGAATCTGTCACCTATCATTGACATTCCTACACGCCTTTTTATATGAATATTTCAAAATCCGTTGACGAAAGTGCGCCTCTTGTGTGATACTGTTCATTCACAACTTCCTTTTTGATATTGGTGTTTGGGTGGTACTTCACATGATATCATTTTGGAAGTCGTTTTTCGATTCCCTCTGTTACCTATCTGTTGTATCATAACACCTCACCGCAAAGAAAAAGACTGTTCGGCAATTCGAACAGTCTCAGTCTGTAAAATCTGTATTTCCCTTATGTCAGGCGCTTGATCGGACAAAAGCCCGCTGTTTTCTTAAACGACATCTCATAGGGGAACGATGTCAGGAAGTCGGACGGGTCAATCATCTCGAAATTTGCACGATGGAACTGATCCCGTTCGAATGCAACGGAAAGAATATCCATCTCCTCTTCGTGGCCGGTCGCCGTATTCAGCATCCGGTCTACCGCATGAATATACACATACTTCACCGGCAGCATCGAGAAGATTTCGCGTGCCAGACGAATCGCACAGCTGCATACGTAATCCTGTGTGATATCAAAATACTGTGTTTTCGTAATCTCCTTTACCGTCAGCTTTCCTGTCTCCGTCAGCGATACCGATTCCTTCGGCACGACCGTCTTGGACTTCACACGGAATTCAATTTCCATTCGATCCGGCTGTTCCGTACCGAATTCAAAATCACTTCCGAAATCCAGCATATCCCCAAACGGATTCGCTTCCTCGATGACATCCAGATATGCGTCGATATTTCCTTTCTTGATTTCCTCGGCAAAGCCTTTCATCTCCAGCCAGTTCTCCAGAAGCTCCATATCCTGCTGTTTCGCGGCGACAATCGCTTCTTTCAGCTGTTTTTCCGTTTCCTCGTGTTCATCCCCATGCAGCAGCTTATCCATAAAAGAAGGCTGATACTGGTGATACGCCTCCAGCGCAGCCGATTCATTCGGCCCCATCTTTCCGTTTCCGAACGGCGGCTCATCTCCGGTCAGTGCTTCCCAGTCAATCGAAGGCTCACAATCCAGATGGATTTTCCGGATCGCTTCCAGGTATTCTTCGTACTGCGCAGCCTTTTCCGCATTCTGCTGAAGCTCAGCCTCCAGCGCAGCATCCTTTTCCTCTTTTGCCTGTGCGTTCACAGCCTGTGCCTGTTCCTTCGCCGCCTTTGCCTTTTTCTTTTCGGCTTCCTTTTTCATGGTCTTCAGGTTCTTGGACTTGGTATAATAAAGTCCTGTTCCCGGAATACCAACGGTCGCAGTCGTTCTGCCGCTGGAATTGATGGAGTAATGACAGCCTTTTTTCCCGATCGTCACGCCCACACCGTTCTTCGTAATATTCAGCTTTAATCCTTTGCAGATCGAAATACTCTTACGAAATTGAAGTCCCATTGTATCATGCCTCCCTGTTTCTATACGGAAAAATTGATGGCTTTATTATACCATACCCGACAAAAAATTGCAACTATAATTTCAGCTCTTGTCAGTTCGCCGAAAATATGGTATAATATCTGTGTAATATTACCTTGAAAGGACATCCTTTTACTATGGAAATGATTCTTGCATCCGCTTCCCCGCGCCGCAAAGAGCTGCTCGCAATGCTCGGCATTCCCTTTTCCATTGATCCTGCGGTCGGGGAAGAACATTGTCCCGATTCCCTTCCGGCAAATCAGGCGGCTGAATTTCTTGCCGTCCGGAAAGCAGCAGAGGTTGCCAAACGCCACCCGGACGCCATTGTCATCGGTGCGGATACCACGGTAATCCTCGAAGATGAAATCCTCGGAAAACCAAAGTCCAAAGAAGACTGTATCGCTATGCTCTCGAAATTATCCGGCAGACAGCATCTTGTACAGACCGGTGTCGCACTCTTCTGCCGCGGAAAATCGCTGAGCTTCACCGAGGAAACTCAGGTCAGCTTCTATCCCCTTACCATCGACGAAATCATTGCCTACGCCGAAACCGATGAACCCTACGATAAGGCGGGCGGATATGGCATTCAGGGCAAGGCCGCACTCCTCATCTCCGGCATCTGCGGCGATTATTATAATGTCATGGGACTCCCCATCGCCCGCCTCTCCAGACAGCTTCAGACGCTCCGCTCAATCTGTCATACGGAAGAAATCTGAAATTCCCCGAAAAAAGCTTGCCAAATCTGATCGAATATGATATAATGTTTTGGTATGTCAATTATCATCAATGGAGGGATTTATTTGTCAACGATACAGGAGGAAATCCGTCGCAGACGAACTTTTGCGATTATTTCACACCCTGACGCCGGTAAAACCACACTCACCGAAAAGCTCCTGCTTTACGGCGGCGCAATCTCTATGGCAGGTGCGGTAAAAGGTAAGAAAAGTGCACGCCATGCCGTTTCCGACTGGATGGAAATCGAAAAACAACGTGGTATTTCTGTCACCTCGTCTGTGATGCAGTTCGAATATCAGGGCGCCTGCATCAATATCCTCGATACCCCCGGTCACCAGGATTTTTCTGAGGATACCTACCGTACACTCATGGCTGCCGATGCCGCAATCATGGTCATCGACGCTTCCAAGGGTGTCGAAAATCAGACCCGTAAGCTCTTTAAGGTCTGCGTCATGCGCCATATCCCGATCTTTACCTTCATCAACAAGATGGATCGTGAAGCCCGCAACCCCTTCGACCTGCTCGAACAAATCGAACGTGAGCTGGGCATCAAAACCTATGCGGTCAACTGGCCCATCGGCTGCGGTAAGGAATTCCGCGGCGTTTTCGACCTCGAAACACGCCATATCCTTTCCTTCGAAGCAACCGGCGGTGCACATACCGTTTCCAAAACCGAAGTCTCTCCCGATGACCCGTCCCTCGCCGATCTCATCGGAAAACAGAATCATGCACAGCTTGCGGAAGATATCGAGCTGCTCGACGGCGCTTCCGAGGACTTCAATCTCAATGCCATTCAGGCGGGTGAGCTTTCACCGGTATTCTTCGGCTCCGCGCTCACCAATTTCGGCGTCGAACCATTCTTAAAGCGTTTCCTCGAACTGACACCGCCGCCGCTTCCACGTCTCGCGAACGGCACCGAGGTTTCCCCCTTCGATGACGCATTCTCCGCTTTTGTCTTCAAGATTCAGGCAAATATGAACAAAGCCCACCGTGACCGTGTGACATTCCTTCGCATCTGTTCCGGAAAATTCGAACGCGATATGGAAGTCTATCATGTGCAGGGCAATAAAAAAATGCGCCTTTCCCAGCCCCAGATGATGATGGCGGAAAACCGCGAAATCGTAGACGAGGCATATGCCGGCGACATCATCGGCGTTTTCGATCCGGGCCTTTTCTCGATCGGCGATACCATCTGCGCCGCCAACCGTAAGGTCTGCTTCGAGGGTATCCCCACCTTTGCACCCGAACATTTCGCCCGCGTCCGCCACAAGGACACCATGAAGCGCAAACAGTTCGTCAAGGGCGTCATGCAGATTGCGCAGGAGGGTGCAATCCAGATCTTCCATGAACCGGATATGGGTATGGAAGAAGTCATTGTCGGTGTAGTAGGCGTACTCCAGTTCGAGGTCTTTGAACATCGTATGCGTACAGAATATAATGTCGAGATCATTCGTGAGCCCCTTTCCTACCAGTATATCCGCTGGATCGGCGGCGATGTCGAACATCCCACACACCTTACCATCAGCTCCGATACCAAGGTTGTACAGGACTTCAAAGACCAATATCTCCTCCTCTTTACCAGCGAATGGAATATCCGCTGGGCATTGGAACGCAATGAGGGCTTAGAACTTCTGGACTTCTCGAAAAACTAAATGAAATTGTTCCGGGGAATTCCAATGCCATGGGATTCCCCGCCGCTTTCTCATATCAAAGCAGGTGATTCTCATGATTATGAATCTTCATACACACTCGCATCATTCTCCCGATGCCCAATCCGATACCGTCGCGCAGCGGCTGGCGTATGCCAATTCCATCGGACTGCGCTTCCTTGCGATTACCGACCACTGTGAAGTCAACCGGATGGAATCCGCCGCATTCTACGGTGCAGAAGAAAGTGAGATGTGCATCTATCAAAACCGCAAAATCGCAGAAGCTTCCATCACGGAAACATATGCCGCAAAATCCATTCCTTCCGTATGCAGACTGCTTTGCGGCGTCGAGCTGGGTCAGATCCCCCAGAACCCCGAAGGCGCTCGTGCCATCTATCAGGATCCGCGGCTCGATCTCGCCATCGGTTCGGTGCACGAGCTTCCGGATCTTCCCGATTTCTATTTTCTCGATTACAGCCAATATGAAATTCCGGTACTGATAACGGCATATTTCGAGGAGGTGCTGAAGGTTGCGGCATCCGACGCATACGATATTCTCGGCCACCTCACCTATGGACTGCGGTATCTGCCCGATGGCAATGCCTACGATATCACACCCCATATCCCCATCATCCGCGATATCTTTCGTACTGTTATCCGGAACGGAAAAGCCATCGAGCTCAATGGCTCACGGCTCAAAAATAATCCGCCCACAACCGAACCGGATCTCCGATTGCTGAAGTTGTATCGGGAAATGGGCGGAAAACTGCTGACTGTCAGTACAGATGCACATCAAAATGAACACGTCGGCTTACATCTCGAACAGCTCGAACAGCTCGCAAGAGATGCAGGCTTTTCGGAGCTGACCTATTTTATCCGCCATCAGCCATTCCAAACACCACTTTAATTTTTTGTCGCTTTTCGGGAGTTGTACGGACATCTCATCGCAGATTCCGGCACAACTCCTTTTCGTTTTCTGAAATTTCTGTAAATAATCCACCTATTCTAAAGATTGTACATTGTACCGCGAGCGAAAAATTGCTAAAATAATATGGGAGATGTTTCATTTTTTTGTGTGGTTCACAACGAAATCATCTCCGCATCATCTCTCTGTTTTCGCAGCATTTTCAAACAGAGAAAAAATATATAATTGGGGGTACTCAAATGAAACTGCATTTCAGGAAAACTCTTGCGGGATTGGTCGGCGGTATGCTGCTGCTCACCAGTCTCCCCGCCACCACGCTCAGTCATGCCGGTGCCGCAAGCGACTGCGTCATCGACAGCGCGACCACCTACCAGCATATCAGCGGCTTCGGCGGCATCAATCTTCCCGAATGGGCCGGCTCCGATATGTCTCAGGAGCAGGTTCAGAAAGCCTTCGGCAACGGTGAGGATGAGCTGGGCTTTACCATCCTCCGAACCTTTATCAATGACAACAAGAATCAATGGAACATCGCTGTTCCGACCGCAAAAGCCGCACAGCAGCTCGGTGCAACCGTCTTCGCTTCCCCCTGGAATCCGCCTTCTTCCATCGCGGAATCCGGCGGCAGCAATGGCGCAAAACACGTCAGAACCGATTCCTATGCCGCTTATGCACAGCACCTCAACGACTACTACCACTACATGAAAGACAATGGTGTCGATATCTACGCCATTTCTGTTCAGAACGAACCCGATTACGCACATGAATGGACATACTGGAGCTCCGACGAAACAACTACCTTCCTCGCGAATTATGCCGATAAAATCGACTGCAAGGTGATGTCGCCCGAAACATTCCAGTACACCAATAAGGATTATTATTCCAAAATCCTCAATAACTCCAAGGCAATGGCGAACTGTGACCTCTTCGGTACCCATTTCTATGGCACACAGCGCAGCCAGATGGACTTCGCCGCTCTCGAAAACTCCGGCAAGGAAATCTGGATGACAGAGGTTTACGTCCCCAACAGCAACCAGAATTCCGCAAATAACTGGCCCGAAGCACTCGATGTCGCGAAGAATATGCACAACGGTCTTGTTGTCGGCAATATGAGTGCCTACGTCTGGTGGTATATCCGCCGCCACTACGGTCCGATGACCGATGACGGCAAAATCTCCAAGCGCGGCTACATGATGGCACAGTATTCCAAGTATGTCCGCCCGGACGCTTACCGGATCGGATGTACCGAAGCACCCGCAAATAATCTCCAGATCTCCGCATATAAGAATACCGACGGTTCCATCGCAATCGTCGCAATCAATACCGGTACTTCTGCTGTCACACAGAACTTCTCTGTCAACAGCGGCGAGCGCATCTCCAGTGTTGACGCAATCCGCTCCTCCGGTTCCGAAAACCTCAAGCAGTCTACTGTCAGCTTTAACGGGAACAGCTTCTCCGCCTCCCTCCCCGGTCAGAGCGTTACAACATTCGTTCTTGCCACAGACGGCGGCTCTTCCCCGATCAGCCCTGCTGAACCAAACGAGGACGGCAGCTACTTCATCGACACCTTCGAAAGCTCCGTTGGTACCTGGAGCGGCAGAGGCTCCGCTTCCGTTGAGGTTTCCGATAAGAATGCTTACGAGGGCAGCAAGGCACTCTTCGTTTCCGGCAGAGAAGCAACCTGGAACGGTGCCGTCAAGTCCCTCAGCACAGGCATCTTTAAGCCCGGCGAAACTTACAGCTTCAGCGCCTGTGTTTCTCCGGCAAGCAGCAATGATACCTCCGAATATATGCTCTCCCTCCAGTACACCGATGCAAGCGGCGAAACCCAGTACAGCCATATCGCTTCCGGCTCTTCCATCGGCGGAGAATATGTTCTCCTTTCCAATACCGCCTACATGATTCCAAGCGGTGCTTCCGATCTCCAGCTTTATGTCGAATCCGTGGACGGAATGAACGATTTCTATATCGACCGCGTCATCGGTGCAACCGAAGGTTCCGTATTCGAAGGCCCGAAGCCTGTCCAGTTCCTCCTTGGCGATGCGGATTATAATGGCGCAATCACTGCTTCCGACCTCACCATTGCAAAGCGGATCATCCTCGGCTCCGAAACCGGTTCCGCTGCAATCAAGGCTGCCGACGTCAATCAGGATAAGAGAGTTTCCGTATCCGATCTCGTCTGGTATGTCAAATTCCTCACAGGTCAGGTTTCCGATTATCCGGAAAAGGGTGCTGTCGTTGACGGCGATGAGCCGCCTGTTACCGCTATGCGCACAATCTCCGAATATACTCCGATCGTTGAGGCTGCTGTCTCCGAATTCGAAACCAATGACTCCAAACAGGAAAAAGCAGGCGTTTCTTATGGTACGGTCAAGAGCGGTTCCTACTACTCAACAACCTGTAACCGCAACAAACCCTACAATATCCTCCTTCCTGCCGGATATTCCGAAAGCAAACAGTATCCGGTACTCTATGTCATGCACGGCTACTGGGAAAATCAGGATCGTATGATCCTCACCGGAAACAACACCATGTACACCCGTCAGATCATCGGCAATGCCATCGCTTCCGGTGACGCGGAAGACATGATCGTTGTATTCCCGTATATCTATTCCAGCGCAACACAGGCTGAATGCAGCGGTATGGATGACGCAAACAACCAGGCATACGACAACTTCATCAACGACCTCGTCAAAGACCTGATGCCCCATATCGAATCCACTTACAGCATCAAGACCGGCAGAGAAAATACTGCCATTACCGGCTTCTCGATGGGCGGCAGAGAATCTCTCCTCATCGGTATGCAGCGTGCTGACCTCTTCGGCTATGTCGGCGCTATCTGCGCGGCACCCGGCGTCACCGGCAGCTTCAAATGGAACAGCGAAGAAGAAGCGCCTTCCCTCGTTTTCCTCACCGCCGGCTCCAATGATGATGTTGTTTATACCACGCCCAACAGCTATCACGAAAACTTCACCAAGAATAATGTTCCGCATATCTGGCACTATGTCAACGGCGGCTATCATGGTGATAACTCCATCCACGCACACCTCTACAACTTCGTGCGTGCGGTATTCAAGGCATAATCCAGCCCGCCCGATTCTCCCCCGTCAGCAGCGCTGACGGATTCCGACAAATAAAAACTGCTGCCGCATCTTCGGAATGCGGCAGCAGTTTTTTCTCTTTATTCGCGTTTTTCGATGCTCGATACGCGAAGCACAAGATATTCCCGTTCTTTGCCCTCAAAGTCTCCCTTATCGCTGTCAAGCGTACCTTCCACCGTAATCGTATCGCCGGCCTCCAAGCCATCAAACGAACAATCCGACAGCTCGATGCCGATTCCGCTTCCCGGACTCGCAGGGTTTTCTCCATACACCGAATAATAGACATTTCCGGTTTCGCTGTCCGTCGAAGCATACAATTCCCCGACAAAATGATACTGACCGCCCAGATAAGCATCCGGATTCTGATACATATCCATAACCGTTGCATAGAATACACTGGTCTTAATATACTGCATTTCCTTCGGCGCATCCGTTTTCTTTTCTCCGCAGGCCGTCAGCAGACTGCCCACACACAGCATTGCTGCAATCCATCTTCTTTTCTTCATGCTTAAACTCCCTCGTTTGATTCAGATATCCGGCGCAAAAGCTCTGCTTCATCCCAGATCGGAAGGTTCAGCGCTTCGGCTTTTGTCAGCTTGCTTCCGGTATCCTCGCCGGCAACTACAACTGTTGTTTTTTTCGATACAGAGCCTGTTACCTTTCCGCCGCAGGCTTCGATTCTGGCTTTGGCTTCCTCCCGCTTCAGCGTCGGTAGTGTTCCCGTCAGCACAAAGGTCATTCCTGCAAAGCGTGCGTCACCCTCCGATTTTTTGGTATACTGCATCGCAACGCCATGTTCCAGCAGACGATGCACCAAATTCTTGAACTGGGGATCCGAGAACGTATCCGCCATAGATTTTGCCATAATCTCTCCGAACCCGTCGATCGCTGCGATTTCTTCCGCCGATGCATCCGAAATAGCCTCCAGCGTTCCGAAATGCTCACAAAGCAAGGTCGCGGCAGTCTGACCGATGCCGCGGATGCCGAGTGCCGCAATCACACGATCCAGCGGCTGCTGTCTGGATGCCGCAATCGCACCAATCAGATTATCTGCGGATTTCTCACGGAATCCGTCCAGCGTCAAGACCTCTTTCGTTGTCAGCGTATATAAATCCGCTGCGGACGCAATCAGACCGTTATCTAAAAGCTGCTGGATAATCGCAGGTCCCAGGCCGTCAATATTCATCGCACCCTTGGATGCGAAATGGACAATCGAGCGGAAGACCTGTGCCGGACAGGCAGGATTATAACAGCGTACTGCCGCCGCATCCGTATCCTTCTCCACAGGCGCACCGCATACCGGACAATTACGCGGCAGCGTATAGGGCAGACTGTCCGGTTCGTGAGATTCCGACGCCAAAACCTCCGGAATAATCTCGCCTGCCTTCCGCACCCGAATCATATCTCCCAGCCGGATATCCTTATCCGCAATAAACTGCTGATTATGCAAAACCGCGCGCGACACGCTCGTTCCCGCAAGCGTAATCGGTGAAAAGACTGCGACCGGCGTCAGAACACCGGTTCTTCCAACCTGAATCTCAATATCCAGAAGCTTTGTCACCTTTTCCTCCGGCGGAAACTTGAACGCCACCGCCCATTTCGGATATTTTGCTGTCGTACCGAGGCTCACACGCTGTGAAAGATCGTTTACTTTCAGCACAACACCGTCAATATCAAAGCCATAGCCTTCCCGCTTCGCACCGATGGCTTCAATTCTCTCCTGAATCTGCTGTGCATCCCCGTCACAGAGCGTATGCGGAATCACAGGAAATCCGAGTGTTTTCAGGTATTCGAGCGTTTGGGTATGCAAGGCAAATTCCATGCCTTCCAAACGCTGGATATTGAAGATGAAAATGTCCAGCCGACGCTGTGCGGTAATTTTCGAATCCTTCTGACGAAGGGAGCCTGCCGCAGCATTCCGCGGATTCTTCGGCGGTTCCTTTCCCTCTGCTTCATGCAGCGCACACAGCCGTTCAAAGGAGCTGTGCGGCATATACACCTCTCCGCGTACCTCCAGATATGCAGGCGCATTTTTCAGCTTCAGCGGAATCGAACGGATTGTCTTGAGATTCGCTGTAACATCCTCTCCCACATATCCGTCGCCGCGTGTCGAGCCGCGCACCAGTATTCCGTTTTCATATTCCAGCGATACCGATAAGCCGTCAATCTTCGGTTCCACCGTAAACTGCGGCGATTCCACCGCTTCTGCGGTCCGCGTCAGGAAATTCCCGACTTCTGCAAAAGAAAATACATCCTGTAAGCTTGCCATCTGTACGCTGTGCGTAACTTTCTCGAAATCGCCCGATACCGTACCCTGTACACGCTGCGTCGGAGAATCCGCCGCCAGCAGCATCGGAAATTCTGCTTCCAGTGCTTTCAATTCCTGCATCAGCGCATCATATTCATAATCCTCCGCGCTTGGTGCGTCCAGATCATAATATTCATGCGCCAGTCGTGTCAGCTCCTCTGTTAACGCCGCGACACGTACTGAAGCTTCCTGCTCTGTCATATGCTACACCCTTTCTTCGTTACGGTTTTTGGTCGATCAATGCACACATCGACGGCTGAATCTGCTCCGTGAGTGCACGATAAAATTCACTGCTGATCTGCACACCGCCGCCCGGAAGATTTGGTTTCAGGTATCGGCGGCTGCCCATCAGAAACAGACATACAGGCATATCGCCCGGAAAACGTCTGCATATCGTTATCAGCTTCTGCATCATTCCGGTATCGCCGTCATTCACCTTACAGCACAGCCGTTTATGGGCAAACAACTCGCCAAACCGCTTTTCCGGCAGCACATCCTCACAGATCAGACTCAAGGACTGATCCTTACGCGAAATCCGCCCCGTCAGACATACTACCGCATCTTCTTTCAGGTACGGATGACAGGTCCGATAAGCTTGCTGGAACGCGATACAATCCATCGTCCCCGACAAATCCTCTGCCGTAAAAAAGCACATATCCTCACCGCGTCTGGTCATATGACGGCGGACTTCTCCGACCAGACACAGCATCCGGACCGGTGTACCGTCCCGTATCATCGAAAGATCCGCTGTTTCCGGCATCCGCAGAAGCTTTCGGTATATACTCCATCCGCCCAAAGGATGTCCGGATAAATAAAGCCCCGTCAGCTCCTTTTCCATTTTCAGAAGAATCTGTTCGGGATATTCCGGCAGCTCCGGCGGCTGCATCACAGGAATCGCTTCCTCCTCCATCTCTCCGAACAAGGAAAGCTGACCGCTGACCATTGTACGGCTGCGCGTGGATGCTGCGGCAAGAAGCTGTTCGCAGCCATCAAGCATCTGACGGCGATTCCAGCCAAGTCCGTCGAATGCGCCGGCACGAATCAGGTTTTCTACTGCTCGTTTTCCGACATCTCCCCCGCCGTTTCTTTCACAAAAATCCTGAAGGCTCTTATATTTCCCGTTCTCCGCCCGCTCATCCAGCAAGCTCCGGATCACATTGGTACCCAGTCCGCGGATCGCCAGCAGTCCGAACCGAATCCCCTCCGGTGCAGCCGTAAAGCCCATATCACTGGTATTGATATCCGGCCGAAGCACCGCTGTACCGTGGGCTTCACAGACCGCGATATACTCCAGAAGCTTTGACGTATTCGAAAGCACCGATGTCATCAGTGCCGAGAGATATTCCGAAAAATATCTGCATTTCAGATACGCTGTTTCATACGCAATTCTCGCATAGGCTGCCGCATGGGATTTATTGAACGCATAGCTTGCGAAAGCTGCCATCCGGTCAAAAATCGTATTCGCAACTGCCTCCGGCACACCGTTTTTCACCGCGCCGCAGCAGCTCTCATTGCCGTGGATAAAAATTTCCCGCTCCTGCTCCATAACCTGATGCTTTTTCTTCGCCATCGCTCTCCGTACCAGATCAGCTCTGCCATACGAATATCCCGCGAGACTGCGGCAGATTTCCATGACCTGCTCCTGATAGACGATACAGCCGAAGGTTTCCTTTAAAATCGGCTCCAGCATCGGATGGTCATACCGCACCTTCGACGGATTGCTGCGGCATTTCAGGTACTGCGGAATCGAATCCATCGGTCCGGGTCTGTATAGGGATATGACTGCCGTAATATCCGCCATACAGGTCGGCTGCATCTGCATCAGGACACGGCGGATACCATCCGATTCGAGCTGGAATACACCCAGACTGTCACCCTTCGAAAGCATCCGGAATACTGCCGGATCATCCTCCGGAATTTCTTTGATCCGAAACTGCGGAAGCCGCTTCCGGATCTCCCGCTGCGCGTCATGAATCACGGTCAGGTTCCGAAGTCCCAGAAAATCCATCTTCAAAAGCCCGAGACTTTCGAGAATGGTCATCGTATACTGGGTCACCACCGCCTCGTCATTCTTCTGAAGCGGAACCTGCTGTGCAATCGGAACAGCGGAAATGACAACGCCTGCCGCGTGTGTTGTGGCATGGCGCGGCATTCCCTCAAGCTGCATCGCAAGCTCCAGCAGCCGTCTGACCTCCGAACGCTCACGGGACAATGCCGAAAGCTCCTCCGATTCCTTTAATGCCCGCTCCAGCGTCATATTCAGATCGTGCGGGATCAGCTTTGCCACATGGTCACAGAGCGAATAGGAAAGATCCATGGCTCGTCCCGTATCTCTTACCGCCGCACGCGCTTTCAGTGTATCAAAGGCAATAATCTGTGCGACACGCTCCGTACCGTACCGACGGGTCACATAGTCAATGACCTGCTGTCTTCCGTCGATACAGAAATCAATATCAAAATCCGGCATCGAAACACGCTCCGGATTTAAAAACCGCTCGAACAACAAGCCATGTTTCAGCGGATCAATATCCGTAATCCCGATCAGATATGCACACAGACTTCCCGCACCCGAACCTCTGCCCGGCCCGACCGGAATATCATGACTCTTTGCGTAATGCACGAAATCCCAGACAATCAGGAAATAATCGACATATCCCATCCGTACAATCACATCAAATTCATACTGCATCCGTTCGGTGACCGCATCCGCCGGCTCAGAACCATACCGCTTTTGCAGTCCTTCCTCCAGCAGCTTCCTGAAATACACGGTGGTATCCGTCACGCCCTCCGCGTGATATTTCGGCAGGGAAAGCGTACCGAATGTAAATTCCAACTGACACATCTGCGCAATTTTCACGGTGTTTGCAATCGCCTCCGGACAATCCGGAAACTGATTCAGCATTTCATCGGTTGACCGGAGATAAAAGCTGTCGTTGGGCATTGTCATAGCGGAGGGAGAAGCAAGCGAGGAGCCTGTCTGGATACAGACCAGAAGCTTTTGCAGTGTTGCGTCCTCTTTCGTCAGATAATGCGCGTCATTGGTCGCCGCAAGCGGAATTCCTGTTTCGGCGGCAATACTTTTCAGTCCCTTACAGATCGCAAGATCTTCTCTGAGCTCATGCCGCTGGATTTCAAGATAATAATGGTCTTTTCCGAACAGCTCCGCATATCGGACTGCTGTGGCTTTCGCGCCCTGATAATCATTCGCCGAAAGCAGTCTTGCAACCTCTCCGCTCATGCAGCCCGACAGCGCAATCAATCCTTCGTGATACTGTGTCAGCAGCTCCCAGTCTGCCCGCGGACGCTGATAAAATCCTTCGAGCTGTGCTTTCGAAACAAGCTCCACCAGGTTGCGGTAGCCTTTCATGTTCTCACAAAGCAGCGTCAGATGATACGGACGACGGTCAGCCGGCGTTTCCTTATCAAATCTTGTCCTCGGCGCAACATAAATCTCACAGCCGATAATCGGATGGATGCCTGCCGCTTTTGCAGCCTGATAAAACGGTATCACGCCGTACATGACGCCATGGTCGGTAATCGCAACCGCTTTCTGACCGAGCTTCTGCACCTGTGCAATCAGGCGGTCGATCCGACACGCCCCGTCCAGCAAGGAATATTCCGTATGCACGTGCAGATGCACAAAATCCGCCATTCGTATCCACCTCCGTTCCATCCATCGCTTGTCCGACTGTATGAAAGATACACAAAACCGCGTGTGCAGCGTTCCGCCCACGCGGTTTCGTTTGATTCCCCCGAATCCGTCAGCTTGCGCCGCATCCGCAGCCGCAGCTTCCGATTCCGTTGGGATAATTATTATTATTATTTTCCGTTCCGATACTGTCAGCTGTCTGTGAAACAAACTGGTCAGTCGGAAACGAGATGCGGTTAAAAATCTCGCACGGCGAATCGGTTTCTCCCGAACAGCTCTTTGTCGGAACCGTATAGGGTGCCGCATCCACCAGCATCGTTACGGGCCTTGTCAGCTCGACCACAGAAAATACGCCCAGCGTCAGCACGACCGCTCTTCTGCGGCAGCAGCCGGTTTCTTCGTTGTTCTGACACAATGTCACAATCTTTGTCTCCAGCGCAATCGGATCTACACACTGACAGCTTGCTGTCGGAAGATTCACAATATCACAGCATCCGTTTGTCGCACCGATGCGTGCGCCGTTGCTGAAAAATGTCTTGGTATTCGATTCGCTGCCGTAGAGAATCACACTCTTTGCTGCAGTTGCGGTTCCGCGCAGCGTCACCGGACAATCACAAGCCCGTTCATATGCCAGCAGCTCCACACCGAAGGTATACGTCAGATCCACCGAATAATACCCGCGGTTAAACGGAATCGGTTCGACATTCATGCAGATATTGTCGATCGAGACACAGCGGGTTTTCACAAGATTGTACTGCGGCGGAAGATCACCGCCCGTTTCCAGCATCACCTGTAAATTGGTAATACAATCCTTATCGCTGCAGCTGTCAAACACACGATCTGCTTTCAGCGGCACATAGCACGAACCTGCGGCTGTACTCGTACCCGCTCCGGACATGATTTCCTCGTTCATATGGATTCCTCCTAAGTACATATTGGATGCCGCCGGTTTTTCACCGATGGAATCCTCTGTACAATGTATTCAGTCCGGAGGATTTTTGTGCATGAATCCGGAAAATCCGCCTCAGGTATTCTTATCGACCTGATGGAACTGCTTGAGATTGCCGATTTTCTCGTTGCGCTCCTCGAGCACCTGTTCCACATCGCTCCATTCCAGCCCCTGATTGGCTGCGAGCACCATGATATGATAGAGCAGGTCGTTAATCTCGTTTTTCAACTCGTCATTGTCGTTGTTCTTTGCGGCAATCACAGCCTCGGTTGCTTCTTCGCCAACCTTTTTGCAGATCTTATCCACGCCTTTATCAAACAGATAGGCAGTATATGAATTCTCCTGCGCCTGACCGGCTTCATATGCAGCCTTCCGCGCCTTGATGACCTCGAAAATTTCCATGTAGACGTTCATAGTTTATTTCTCCTCAGTATCGGTATAGATTTCCTTGAAAAAGCAGCTGTAGGAACCCGTATGACAGGCAGAACCCGTCTGCTTCACATTCACAAGCAGCGTATCATCGTCACAATCCGCAAAAACAGATACTACCTTTTGCAGATGTCCCGATGTCGCACCCTTATTCCAGTATTCCTGACGCGAACGGCTCCAGAACCATGTATAGCCGGTTTCCAGCGTCCGCTTCAGACTCTCCTTATTCATATAGGCAAGCATCAGCACGGTTTTCGTGTCCACCTCATAGCAAATCGCAGGAATCAGATCACTCTTTTGAAAAAAGCGGTCAAGATCCTGTAAATCAATCTGTATCATATTCGTTCCTTTCTCAGTTCATAGCTTCCAGTCTTGTCAGAAAGGCTTCCAGCACCTTCAGCGCATTGCCGGACGCCAGCGCGAGTGCAGCCGGATAGTCCTGATTGGCATTCTCATCGCCGTTATCGGATACTGCGCGCAGCACACAGAAATCTATGCCGTTGACATAACAGACATGACCGATGCTGCCGCCCTCCATTTCACATACAATCGCATCAAACCGCTCGGCAATCGTCTGCTTCTTGCTGCTGTCCCCAACAAAGCAGTCACCGGATGCGATCGTACCTTTTTTCCAGTGTACTCCGACCTGTCCCGCGGCGTCGGCAAACGCATCGGTATATTCGGCTGCACACGGAAAATGAATGATATTGATGCCCGAAATCAGTCCCACCGGATCGCCCAGCGGACTCGTATCCATATCATGCTGCACCACCGTAGTCGCAATCGCAATATCACCGATTTCCAAGCCTTGCATCAGCGAGCCGCCGACACCGATATTGACCATGAAATCCGGATGATAGCTTAAAATCATCGTCTGTGCACAGATCGCGGCAAACACCTTTCCGATGCCGCAGACTGCCACAACACAGCGCAGTCTCCCGAAATTTCCTGTCACAAATGCAATGCCGCTGATCGTCGTGGTATCGGTATCCGTCAGCCTTTGCTTGATATATTCCACTTCCGATGCCATCGCACCGATAATTCCGATTGTCGGATGATTATTCCCGGTAAGCAAAGCTCATATCCTCCCAATGCTCGATTTTTTTATAATATTCTGCCAGCTCGGTCTTTGCTGATTCCAGCGAGAGATTCCGATAATTGCCGCACTCCTTACGGGATGCACCGAATACCGCTCCTTCGTATGCCAGTATCTCACGGATCACTGCCAGTGTTTCCTGATATACCTCCACCGGCTTCCGGTCTCTTACCACCAGATAAAATCCTGTCTGACAGCCCATCGGCCCGAAATATACCACATCCTCTGCGATTCTGCTGTTTCTGATCAGCGTCGCAAACATATGCTCGACACTGTGCATGGTAAGATTGTCCATATATTCCCCTGCATTCGGTTTCCGCGTCCGCAGGTCATAGGTGATAATATCCCCGTCAATACGGGAAATATAGATACCCGGCTCCAGGAGATCATGGTCGATCCGGAAGCTTTGAATTTTCTGAATTTCTTCGTGCATTTCGAAATGCTCCTTTCCCTTTCGGATACAGTTTTTTGGATGTCACATACATCTTTTATTATACAATACAGCCGCCCAAAAGTCAAGGCAATCCCGCACAGAGCTTGCACGGAAGATGCGAAGTCAGATTTTTCGTCAGATTGTATAGAAATCTTGCAGGCATACTGTCGTATGTCAAGAGATTTCTGTGCAGGATGGCGGAAATCCGATGGAGTTCATATTGACATTTTGCAGAACATATGGTAATATATTTTTATACACTATGTCCTGTTTTACAGATGAAAGGAGATTTTTTATGGAATATACCAAAGCAAAATTCCATTTACCCGGATTTACCATTCATGCAAAATTCAATCTGGTATTTCTGAATATGCTCAAAAACTCGCCGGAATTCTTTCGTGACGGCGTAGAAATCGCTTCCTTTTACGATGTATTTCCGCCCGCTATGTGGAATGGCGGACGCACCGTCGGCGGTCATACCTGTGACGCGCAATACATCAAGAATGTACTGGCGGCGTTCAATAATCAGGGAATTCCGCTTCGCTTTACCTTCACCAATCCTGCCATCAAGGAAGAACATTTAAGCGATGAATTCTGTAATCTGATCTTAAAGCTTGCCGACAACGGACTCAACGAGGTCATTGTCGTATCACCAATTCTCGAAGCCTATATCCGCGAGAAGTATCCCCGCTATAAAATCACAAGCTCTACCTGCAAACGAATTACCGACCCCCAGCTCCTGACAGAAGAACTCAATCGCGATTACCATGTGGTTGTTCTCGATTATGATCTCAACAACCAGTTCGATATCCTCGAACAGATTCCCCATAAAGAAAAATGCGAGCTGCTGATCAATTCTTCCTGTGTACCGAAGTGTCCCTTCCGCAGCAACGAATATTATCATGTCGGACTCCAGCAGATCGCTTACTGTGAACATCTCAAGAAACATCCCGACAAGCCGTTCCGGATGTCCGATTATTCCAATTTCACCGTGAAAAAGAATATCAACTGCCCCTCGAAAGGCAATAATATCTATGACAGCAAAAAATGCTCCCATCATATCAGCCCCGATGCGATCTGGAATCAATATCTTCCGATGGGCTTCCGGCAGTTCAAGATTGAAGGTCGCACCGCAAGCCAGCTCTTCCTCATCGAAAACTATATGTACTATCTGATTCGCCCCGAATGCCGCGACGAGGCTCGCTTCACCTTCCTCCATAACCTCGAACGCAATGGACTCGTCAGAATCGGCTGACTCTATTATTTTACAATCTTTTTTGACGAAATCCGCATTTTTTGGTCAGTATTCCGCAATCCCTCCTATTGACATATCAGTTTTCAGCTGGTATAATAATAATAGTTTAACAATCAATACAGCTTTTTGCTGTATTGCACAACGACAACCAGAGAGATAAATATAAGACGAGAGTTCAGATTGGAAAAAGTGGTGAATCCCCCCATTGGCATCGCACGATACGATCATACTGCACAGATGCATATGTCTTTCGGTCGTGTCCGTTTCATTCCCATTCAGGAGGTTACTTACCATGAAATTCTTTCAGCGTGCAGCCGCTGTGCTCGCAAGCGCAGTCATCTGCGCCTCATCCCTACTCTGTCGTCCTTCCGACCATGCACAGATACTTACACCGGATTTTTCCAGTGTACAAGCCGCCGATACTGCGGATTCCAATCTCAAGCCCCATTACGGCGTCGATGTTTCCCAGTTTCAGGGCTGGGTCAACTGGGACAAGGTCTTCGCAACTCGCATCGAATTCGTGGTACTGCGTCTTGCGGGCTGTGAACACAATACCGAAGACGCAAAATGCTATAAGGACAAACGATTCGATTCCTTCTATAAGCGCTGTGCCGCACAAGCCAAAAAAACCGGCATGAAACTTGACGTCTACTTCTATACCACTGCAAACACCAAGCAGGAAATGCTGGACTCGGTTTCGGACGCGCTTTCTTTCCTCAAAGATGATTCCTATATCAACACCATCTGGATTGATATCGAGGACGATCAGCATAAGAAATGCTCCAAGTCCGAGCTGACCGATATCACACTCACCGGTCTCAATGCGCTCAAGGCCAAAGGCTACCATGCCGGCGTCTACTCCAATCATGAATTCTTTACCCAGTATCTTGATGCGGATAAGATCCAGGCGCAGGGCTTTGACCTGTGGTATGCGCAATGGCTCTCGAAGAAAAAGAATTACGCCGATTCTGTTCAAATCTCACAGGCACCCTTCCCCCAAGCACTGAAAAAAGCCAGAATCTGGCAATACGGCATTTCGAATAATTTCCCCGGATTCGGAACAGATGTTGATCTGGACGTATATTTTACGCCCGCATCCGAACCCAAATCCACAGCGGCTGCGGTTCAGACCGTTACAACCGTTACGACAACCACATCTTCCGAAACAACAACTACGACAACGACCACCACTTCGGAAACTACGACAACGACCACAACAACCACAACGACCACCACATCCTCTTCCGAAACAACTACCACAACAACCACGACATCTTCTCAGCCTGAAGCTTCACAGGCATCCACGAATTCTTCATCCATTTCCATCTACCATCTCCTCTTCGATCATAACAGTGACGGTCATATGAATCTTTCGGATGCTGTTTCGATGGTGCACTCCGCGGACAATCTCCCGAACCACCGGGGCGCTTCGCTGATTGACTTCTTCTTCTGGATTGCATCCTATTTATAAGCAATTCATAACCGATTGGCTGAAAATGCGGCTTTTGACGCGCCTGACGTCAAAAGCCGCTCCTTTTTTATGGAAATCCAGCCGACTCCCGATGATCCCTATCATTGACATTCCTATGGATTCATGCTATAATGATGAAAATTGAAGAAATCGGAATATAGGTGTGGAGCTCCACATAAAAGGAATCGAGTGGAAATCTCGAACAATGCCGTTGCCGTGTTGCGCTGTCATACACACATCATGCCACTGAATGCAATTCGGGAAGGCGTGTGTACGTCAGGTCTCCCTCCTGACAAGCGTTCAGTCGGAATACTTGCCTATATTCTTCTCTGTCCGATATCCGGACAGGAATCGTCTGAAAGCTGCGGACTTACGGTGTTTCGATGATGATGTGCAATCCGGCTGCTATATACTGCGGCTTTTTTGTGTTACCGGAATGCTCACCGTTTCAGCCTGCTATGCTGAAACGGTTTTTTTATCATCCTTTCGGGAGGTGTCGGAATGTCAGAACTATACCGCTATTATGGTGCACAGAAGCTGCGCTGCGGTTATACCACGGGCTCTTGTGCGGCAGCAGCCGCAAAAGCTGCGGCACAAATGCTGCTGAGCGGTCAGGTTGTCCGTACGGTCAATCTCCTGACGCCCAAAGGTATCCCGATACAATCGGATATCCTTTTTCCCCAATACAGCGATACCGCCGCTTCCTGTGCCATCCGGAAAGACAGCGGTGATGATCCCGATATTACGAACGGTATGCTGATTTTCGCGGCAGTCCGCCGAATTTCTTCCGATATCCGGATCATCGGCGGCACCGGTATCGGAACTGTCACCCGTCCCGGTCTCGATCAGCCTGTCGGCGCATCGGCAATCAATTCCGTGCCGCGTCAGATGATTGCAGACGCAGTACGCCCGGTCATGGAAGCCTACCAATACGGCGGCGGCCTTCTGATCGAAATCTCTGCGCCCGAAGGTACGGAAATCGCAAAGAAAACCTATAATCCCCATATGGGCATCGAGGGCGGCATCTCCATCCTCGGTACGACCGGCATTGTCGAACCTATGAGTCATGCAGCACTCATTGATACCATCCGCGCCGAAGCCAATATGCGATATGCGGAGGGGTATCGGCATCTTCTTTTGACGCTCGGTAATTACAGCCGCTCCTTCCTGCAAAACGAAATGCCCTTTGCACTCGGAAAAAGCGTCAAGTGCAGCAATTTTATCGGTGACGCCATCGACATCGCGCTTTCGCTCGGCTTCCGGAGTGTCCTCATCATCGGTCATCTCGGAAAGCTTGTAAAGCTCGGCGCCGGCATCTTCAATACCCATTCCATGCACGCAGACGGACGGATGGAAGTGCTGATGAGCTGCGGAATCCTCGCGGGTACCGACAGCCGGATCTTAAAACAGCTCCCGAATTGTGCGACCGTGGACGCCGCCATCGACATCCTCAATACCGGCGGAAACACAGACGCTGTCATGAATATACTGGCACAGCGTTCGGAGGAATATTTAAACCGCCGCGTCCAAAACAGTATCCCCATCGCTGCGGTCATGTTCTCGGACAAGCATTCCCTCATCGTCAAAACCCCATCGGCAGATATGCTGATACATCAGATTTCGGAGGAATATCATGGTTGATTTTGTTGGAGCAGGCTGCGGTGCCGCCGACCTCATTACGCTCAGGGGCGCTCGCTTGCTGGAACAGGCAGACGTTGTCATCTACGCGGGCTCTCTCGTCAATCCAGAGCTTCTCGAACATACCAGACCGGGCTGTGAAATCTATAACAGCGCATATATGACGCTTGACGAAGTCATCGAAACGATGCGTGCGGCAGAAGACGCCGGAAAACATACGGTACGTCTCCATACGGGAGATCCCTCTCTGTACGGTGCGATTCGCGAACAGATGGACCGGCTCGACCGACTTTCCATTCCATATGCGGTCTGTCCCGGCGTCAGCTCGTTCTGCGGGGCTGCTGCCGCACTCAAATCGGAATACACACTCCCCGATGTTTCACAGACCGTTATCATCACCCGCATGGCAGGCCGTACACCAGTTCCCGATTCCGAACGCATCGAATTGCTTGCGCAGCATCATGCGACAATGGTGATATTCCTCAGCACCGGAATGCTTGCCGAATTATCCAAACGGCTCATCATGGGCGGCTATTCTCCGGATACGCCTGCTGCAATCGTATACAAAGCCAGCTGGTCAGACGAGAAAATATGCCGCTGTACCGTCCGGACACTCGAAGACACTGCAATGCAGCATGATATCCGAAAAACCGCGCTCATTACAGTCGGTGATTTCCTTGGCAGCGATTACGCACTTTCCAAACTCTATGACGAGCATTTCGAAACCGAATTCAGAAAGGCACGCAAATGAATATCGCGGTCATTTCCGTAACACAACAGGGACGAAGCTGTGCGGAACATATCACTTCCGCGCTTTCCGATATGCATTCCGTCACACGATACTGCTTTTACAAATATTCTGATACGGATACGCGACCGTTCCGGGATATCCGTATCCTGACAGCTGAAATCTTCCACCGTTTTGACGCGCTGATATTTCTCGGCGCAGTCGGAATTGCTGTCCGTGCCATCGCAGGTTCTGTCAGCAGCAAGGAATCCGATCCGGCGGTATTGGTGCTCGACCATAAGGGGAAATTTGTCATACCGATTCTGAGCGGTCACCTCGGCGGTGCCAATCGGCTCGCCGAAATTATCGCTCAAACGCTCCATGCGATACCGGTCATTACCACGGCAACCGATATCCGCGGCGCATTTTCTCCCGACAGCTTTGCAAAGGCAAATCGTCTGCTCTGTTCCGATCTTTCTGCCGCAAAGGAAATTGCTGCGGCGGTGCTGCGCGGAGAACCCATCGGCTTTCGTTCGGATTATCCCTATGAAAACCTGCCGGACAGTCTTTCACTCTCTGAAGATACCAGACTCGGAATCTGTGTTTCCGAACATCCGCAGGACAAACCCTTTCCGCTGACACTGCATCTCCTGCCGAAAAATCTGGTGCTCGGAATCGGCTGTAAACGCGGCGTATCCGCAGAACAAATTGCCGCACAGATCAAAGATGCCAATATCCCGCTCGAACGAATCTGTGCGGCCGCAACCATCCATCTCAAAGCCGATGAACAAGGACTGCTCGAATTTTGTACGATGCATCAGATTCCGCTTTTTACCTATACTCCAGATCAGCTGATGGCAATAGACGGGACATTTTCAAAATCCGATTTCGTCTATGAAATAACCGGTACCGACAATGTCTGTGAACGAAGCGCTGTGCTCCATAGCCGCGGTACCCTCCTGATTCCGAAATTTTCCGGAAACGGTGTGACACTCGCCGTCGCACAGCAGCCGATCCTGCTTGATTTTGAAAGGAATATATTATGAAATTATATATCGTCGGATTCGGCTGCGGCAGCCGACAGGCACTCACTGCGGAAGCCGAATCCGTACTTGCACAATGTGAGCTGATCATAGGCTATACGGTATATGCCGACATTGTCAGAGAATGGTTCCCGGAAAAAACATTCTACACAACAGCCATGAAACAGGAATGCGGCCGCGTGCGATATGCACTCGAACAGGCACACAACGGGATTCCGACTGCCTTGATCTGCAGCGGCGACAGTACCGTGTATGGTATGGCAGGACTGGCACTCGAACTCAGCCCCGACTACCCGCAGGTCGAGATCATCCCCATCGCCGGCGTTACTGCCGCACTCAGCGGAAATGCTGTACTCGGCGCACCGCTTACCCACGATTTTGCGGTCATCAGTCTTTCCGATCTGCTGACACCCATCGAAACCATATGGAATCGGCTTCGCTGTGCGGCGATGGGAGATTTCACCATTGCAATTTATAATCCGTCTTCGAAAAAACGTGCCGATTACCTCAGAAATGCCTGTGAAATCCTTCTCGCATACAAATCCCCCGAAACTGTCTGCGGATATGTCAGAAATATCGGAAGATCCGGTCAGGAACACCGGATTCTGACACTCGCAGAACTCAAAGACGAAACGGTGGATATGTTCACGACCGTATTCATCGGAAATTCCCAGACAAAGCTGATCTGCGGAAAAATGGTGACGCCAAGAGGCTATCGGCATGACTGAAGTTCTGATTTTCGGCGGTACCTCCGAGGGACGAATCCTTGCGGAGACTTGTGCCGCCCACGGCATCCGCGCCGATATTTCCGTGGCAACCGATTATGGTGCAAAGCTTCTCCCCAAGCAGGGAATTACCGTGCATATCGGTCGATTGCATGAACGGGAGATGCTGGAGCTTCTGATCCGCCGCAAGGTAAAGATTGTCATCGACGCGACACATCCTTATGCGGAACTTGTGACCGGAGAGATTCAGTCTGCCTGTCAGAAAGCCGCAATCCCCTATTATCGCCTGATTCGAGAACAGAGCGCCCCTGTCAGCGGATTCTGCGGCACACTGGACGCTGTCATCGAATATCTCAACGGCACTGACAAAACAATCCTCTCGACGCTCGGCAGCAAGGAACTGCCCAGGCTAACGGCAGTACGAGATTATTCGTCTCGTATCCGGATGCGGCTCCTCGATTCCGCCGGACTTTCCGCATACTGTCAAAGCCTCGGATACAACACATCCCATATCATTTTCGGGAAAGGCCCGTTTTCCGTCGAAGAAAATATCAACCACCTCCGAAGCTCCAAAGCTCAGATTCTGCTCACCAAAGACAGCGGTACCATCGGCGGTTATCCCCAGAAAGCAGAAGCTGCACGGATTCTTCGGATTGAGCTCGTTACGGTTTTAAGACCAAAGGAAACCGGTCTTACGCTTTCTGAAATCATGGAGATTTTGCTATGAAAATTTATATTGTCGGAATCGGAATGGACGGCAGCCGCTCACTCACACAGCAGGCGATTACTGTCATCCGTCAAGCGGATATTCTGATTGGCGCAAAACGGATGCTGGAGCCGTTTCACAGCCTTCAAAAACCGATGTTCACAAGCTATCAGCCGCAGGAAATCGCAGACTTTCTAAGAGAAAATGCCTATGAAAATCCGGTGATCCTGATGTCAGGAGACTGCGGATTCTTCAGCGGTGCCACACCACTGCTGTCAAAGCTGAACGGAATCGACACGGAAATCATCTGCGGCATTGCATCGCCGGTCTACTTCTCTTCCAGAATCGGAATTCCTTGGCAGGATATGCGTTTTTTCTCTCTCCACGGTCAGAACAATCTCAATCTCATCCGTACTGTCTGCCGCAATCGCTGCTGTTTCTTCCTCCTCGACCACCAGAATACATCAGCCGCAGTTTGCAGAAAGCTCTCTCGGTTCGGACTCGGACAGATTTCCGTCTTCATCGGTGAAAACCTTTCCTATCCGTCCGAACAGATCTATTCCGGAACTGCCGATGAACTGAAAGACCTCGAAACACAGCCGCTTGCTGTCATGGTTACCGTCAATCCCGATTATGAACAAAGCATCCCATCGGGAATTCCGGACGACAAATTCACGCGCGGCAATGTCCCGATGACAAAATCAGAAATCCGTGCCGCAGTCATCGCAAAGCTTTCTATTCCCTGTCATGCGGTCTGCTGGGATATCGGCGCGGGAACAGGCTCGGTATCTGTCGAAATGGCAATGCAGGCATATGAGGGGACTGTATTCGCGATCGACCAAAACGAAGAAGCGGCGATGCTGGTGACAGAAAACGCGGTGAAATTCGGATGTGACAATATTACGGTACTTCACGCACAGGCACCCGATTGTCTGCGCGGGCTTCCGCCGCCCGACATCGTCTTTATCGGCGGTTCCTGCGGTACAATGCGTGAAATCCGTGACATTGTAAAACAAAAGAATCCGAATGCTGCGGTTCTCGTGACGGCTGTTACCCTCGAAACGCTCGAACAGACCGGAAAGCTGCTCCGAGATCCCGAAATCACGCAGATCGCAGTCACCCATACCCGAAAAGTCGGAAGCCATACTATGTTTCACGCGGAAAACCCTATCTTCATCATCAAAGGAGCCTTCACTTGAAACGCTTTCTGATCGGCGGCACGCACAGCGGCTGCGGAAAAACAACCATTACCTGTGCCGTATTACAGGCACTCTTCAATCGCGGATACCGCGTATCCGCATTCAAATGCGGACCGGATTATATTGATACGATGTTTCACGAAAAGATCATCGGCATACCGTCTTACCACCTCGACAGCTTCTTTTGTGACGACCATACGCTCAACTATCTCCTTTCGAAACATACTGCCGATACCGATATCGCGGTCATTGAAGGCGTTATGGGATTTTATGACGGGACAGGCACCGGAAGCTCCGCACACAGCATCTCCCGGATTACCAACACACCTTCGGTCATTGTCATCGACTGCAAGGGAATGTCCGATTCGATCGGTGCTGTCATCAAGGGCTTTCTCTCGTATCATAAAAATCATATCCGCGGCTTCATCTTCAATCGTCTTCCCGTCAGGCTCATTCCGTTCGCAAAGAAGCTCTGTGCGCAGCTCCATACCGAATATTTCGGCTGTATGCCCAAGCACAGCATCTCCATCGCAAGCAGGCATCTCGGACTGGTCACGGCAGATGAAATCCCGGATTGGAATGAAAAGATGATTGCGCTCGCAAAGCTCGCAGAGGAATATCTTCTGCTTGACAAGCTTCTCCAATGCGCTGACGCACCGATTCCGGCGTTTCAGCCGCCTGTGATTCCGGAAATTCCTGCACACAGACCGCCTGTGATCGCCGTCGCAAAAGACCGTGCGTTTTGTTTTATCTATCCGGATAATCTGACACTGCTGCGAGAGATGGGATGTGAAATCCGATTCTTCTCTCCGCTTTCCGATGAAACGCTTCCGACAGCTGACGGACTGATTCTGAGCGGCGGATATCCCGAACTCTATGCGGAACAATTATCCGGAAACACGCCGCTCCTGACCGATATCCGAAAGAAAATTACCGGCGGTCTTCCCACGATCGCAGAATGCGGCGGATTTCTCTATCTCCATCAGTCTCTCGATGGCATTCCGATGGCGAACGTCATTCCCGCAGCTGCATTCCGCACCGATCGGTTACAGCGTTTTGGCTATATCACCATGACCGCACAATCCGATCAGATGCTCTGCAAAAAATCCGACACCGTCAAGGCACATGAATTCCATTACTATGAGAGCAATGCCTGCGGCGAAGGCTTTCTCGCCGAAAAAACAGACGGCAGATCATGGTACTGTGCACAAGTTACAGAAAATCTATATGCCGGATTTCCCCATCTCTATTTCTATTCAAACCTGAATATTGCACAGCGTTTTGTAAGAAAATGCGTGCAATACGGAGAACAGCATGAAACGAATTTATAATATCTTGCCACCCGATCCGACTGCCGCACAGCAAGCACGGGAACACTGGGACAGCATTGCCAAGCCGCTCGGCAGTCTGGGGCTTCTCGAAGATGCGATCACCCGAATCGCTGCGATTCAGAATTCTCCGGATGTGGAAATCGGGAAACGCGCCATTGTTGTGATGTGTGCGGATAATGGTGTGATCTGTGAAGGGGTTTCCCAATCCGACAGCACCGTAACTGCGATTTGTACCGAAGCGATTGCCGGCGGTACCGCCAATATCAATCCGCTCGCTGCCTGTTATGGTGCGGAAGTGCTCACAGTCGATATCGGCGTCAAAGCAACGCTTTCTCACCCGAATCTGATCGACCGCAAGCTTTCACACGGTACGGAAAATATCGCAGAAGGCCCCGCGATGACGACGGCACAGGCGCAGCAAGCCATCCGAACCGGTATGGATATTGTTTCCGACTGTAAAAAGAACGGCTTCCGACTGATTGTCACAGGAGAAATGGGCATCGGAAATACTACGACTGCTGCCGCGATTTCAGCGGTACTGCTCGGAAAATCCCCCGAAGCCGTGGTCGGCAGAGGGGCTGGTCTTTCAACAGACGGGCTTGCACGCAAAATTGATGTGCTCCGCCGCGCCATTGCGGTCAATCAGCCCGATCCGCAAAAGCCAGTCGAACTGCTCGCAAAACTCGGCGGTTATGATATTGCGGGCATGGTCGGGCTCTTCTTGGGCGGTGCATATTATCGGATTCCCATTGTGATTGACGGTATGATTTCCGCTGCGGCAGCCCTCCTCGCATACAGAATTCAGCCGGAGGTACGCGAATATATGCTCGCAAGCCATGTTTCCGCAGAACCGATCGGCTCCGCACTGCTGGACGCACTCGCGCTCAGTCCCATCCTGACAGCACAGATGCGGCTCGGAGAAGGAACCGGCGGCGCAATGCTTCTGCCGCTGCTGGACGGCGCACTTTCAGTTTATCGCTCTGCACACCGCTTTTCCGATACACCGATTGAAAGGTATGAAAAACTGATATGACAATACTGGTTACGGGCGGTTCCAAATGCGGGAAATCCCGTTTCGCAGAACAGCTCCTCCATGATTTCAAGGGCAGAAAATTCTATGTCGCAACCATGCAGCCGTATGGCAGCGACGCGCAGGAAGCCATCGCCCGTCATCGCGAGATGCGGCGGACAAAAGGCTTTGAAACACTCGAACAATATACCGATCTCGCTGCACTTTCTATTCCGGACGCATCCGCTGTTCTCGTCGAATGTATCGGCAATCTCTGTGCCAATGAAATGTTTTCTGCGCTTCCGCCAACCGATCCCACAGAAAAAATATGTACAGCGATCCGAACGCTTTCCAAACAATCCGAATGCCTTGTCATCGTCACAAACGAGGTCGGTTCCGATGGCATTCCCTACGATTCTTACACACAGGATTATATCCGTATCCTCCATACTGTCAATCGTGAGCTGACGACAATTGCGGATACTGTATATGAATGCGTTTTCGGGATTCCGATTCTTCTGAAAGGAACTGTCTCATGAAGCTTTTCAAATCTATGATCAGTGCATTTTTGATGTACTCGAAAATCCCGATGCCCCGGATTGCGTGGACTGCGGAAAACAGACGCTATGCTCTCTGTTTTTTTCCGCTCATCGGCGTTCTCATCGGGATACTGCTGCTTCTCTGGAGATCGGTATGCGCTATGCTTTCGCTCTCCCCCTTGCTCTGCGGCGTTGGAAGTGTACTCGTTCCGATTCTCGTGACGGGCGGTATCCATCTCGACGGCTTCTGTGATGTGAATGACGCACGCGCTTCTTATGCCGATCGGGAGAAACAATGCGCCATCCTCTCCGATCCGCATATCGGTGCATTCGCGGTCATCAAGCTTTGTATGTACCTGATGCTGCAAGCCGCACTGATGGCGGAACTCACAAAACACGCTGCATCCATTGTCGCACTGGGATTTATCCTCTCGCGCAGCCTCAGCGGATTGACCGCAGTTACCTTTCGTGCCGCAAAAAAAACAGGCACCTTACAGGCTTTCGTTTCGCCTGCACACAAAAAAGTCACGATCCTCTCCCTGATCTCCACCGCAGCGCTCGTCAGCATCGGGATGCTTTGCATCCGTCCGGCACTCGCCGTCGCAGCATTACTGGGTGCAGGTCTGAGTGTCGGCTGCTACAAACGGATGGCATACCGGAATTTCGGCGGCATCACAGGAGATACCGCAGGCTGGTTCTTACAGGTCTGTGAAATGACTTTACTCATCAGTACCGTACTGACCGAAAAAATTATGATGGGAGGATAACGCTGTGGTGCTCATAACCGGCGGACTCGCTTCGGGAAAAACGAAATATGCTGCTTCACGCTTTGGCTGTACCATCACTGACGGCGCAAGCTGTAATTTCGACGAAATATGGGATGCGGAATGCATCAGCCATTATCATCAGCTTGTAGAACGGATGCTCGCGGCAGCTCTCGATCCATTGGAAATCACAACACGCCTTTGCAGCAAAAACCCGGATGCCGTCATTCTGATGACCGAAATCGGCTGCGGAATTGTCCCGATCGAAAAAAACGAACGCATCCGGCGTGAAATGTGCGGAAGATGCGGCTGTATCCTCGCGGAACAGTCCGATGAAGTCATCCGGATGATCTGCGGCATCCCCCAGCTTCTCAAAGGAGGCGCGTCCCGATGAAAATTATTCTGATCCGCCACGCCCAAACACCCGGAAACCTCGAAAAACGCTATATCGGGAAAACGGATGAGCCGCTTTCCGAATACGGGAAACAGGAGCTTTCCTTACGTACTTATCCGGAATGTGAAGCGGTATTTGTCAGCCCTATGCGGCGCTGTATCCAGACAGCAGACATCATCTATCCCCAAACCCCGCATATTATCTGTACACAGCTCCGCGAATGTGATTTCGGAGACTTCGAACAGAAAAACCACAAGGAACTGTCAGAATCTCCTTCGTATCAGGCATGGCTTCAAAGCGGCGGAACCGCACCCTTTCCAAACGGAGAGAATCCTGCTTCCTTCAAAGTACGCTGTACCCAAGCCTTTGCCTCTGTCATCGCTGCAAATTCCGAAAAAAGCTGTATCGCTTTCGTCGTACACGGCGGCACGATCATGTCCGTGATGGAAGCCTATGCACGCCCAAGACTCCGCTATTTTGATTATATGGTACCCAACTGCCGCGGCTATCTGACCGAGTTCAACGGAGAATTCCTGACTGTTACGGAGAAATTATGAAGATTCTATACTGCGCACTCCCTCTGCTCATCGGATTCGGGATTGACTGTATCCTGGGCGATCCCCATTCCCTCCCCCATCCCATCCGGGCGATCGGTGCTCTGATCGCAAAGCTCGAAGGCTTTATCCGATCGCATTTTCATAGCCTGAAAACCGGCGGTATCTTTCTGGCTGCTGCGGTGCTTCTGGTATCTTCCGGACTGCCGCTGGTCATTCTGCTGATTTGCTACCGGCTTCACCCCGCTGTCGGTATCCTCGCAGAATCTCTGATGTGCTATTATCTGATGGCTCCCCGATGCCTCAAAACCGAAAGCATGAAAGTCTGTCGTGCGCTCGAAGCCAAGGATATGGATGCTGCAAAAACCGCAGTCTCGATGATTGTCGGACGCGACACCCATTCCCTCTCCGAACCGGAAATTATTCGTGCGGCAGTCGAAACGGTTGCCGAAAATACTTCCGACGGCGTGACCGCACCAATACTCTATATGATTTTCGGTGCACCGCTCGGCTTCTTTTATAAAGCCGCCAACACCATGGATTCTATGATCGGATACCGCAACGAACGCTATGCAGAGCTGGGATATTTTGCCGCAAAACTCGATGATGTCCTCAACTTTATCCCGTCCAGAATCTCGGCAATTGTGATGATCGCCACAACTGCACTGCTGCGTATGGATGCAAGACGCGCTTTTCGGATCTGGAGGCGTGACCGCCGCAGACACGCAAGCCCGAATTCTGCACAGACAGAAGCGGTTTGTGCCGGCGCACTCGGAATCCGGCTCGGCGGCAACGCATATTATTTCGGAACGCTCCATCAGAAAGATTGGATCGGTGATCCAACCCGTCCGCCGGAGACAGATGATATCCGCCGCGCAAACCGACTGATGTATGGAACTTCGGTCATCGTTTTGCTGATTTCCGCAGCAGTCAGAAGCATCCTGTTCGGAGGTGTTCTATTTTGATGTCAGAACATGGCGGATATATTTACGGAAAGAAAGTCCTCTATGATTTTTCCGCCAATCTCAATCCGCTTGGAATGCCGCAGCGTGTAAAGAATGCTGCTGTTTTGGCAATCCAAGACTGTGAAGCATATCCCGATCCGTTCTGTACAAGACTGCGGGAGCAGATTTCTGCTCATACAGGACTTTCCGCAGAACAAATTGTCTGTGGAAACGGCGCGGCAGACCTCATCTTCCGCATTATTTCCGCAGCTGCACCAAAACGTGCACTGATTGCCGCGCCCACCTTCTCCGAATATGAAAAAGCGCTGCGTGCACAGCACTGTCAGATCACCAGCTTTCCCCTCTCTCCACAAAAAAATTTTGCATTTGATGATACAATCCTCTCCGCGATCCGGAATATGGACATGGTGATTCTATGCACGCCGAATAATCCGAACGGTGCGCTGATCCCCCCGGAGCTGATGCGTGAAATCTGTCGGAGATGCGAGGAACAGAATACAATATTTCTTTGTGACGAATGCTTTCTGGACTTTGTTCGTGACGGCAGGCGGTTTTCTGCATACAACACACGCAATTCCCAGATTGTCATTCTAAAGGCTTTTACAAAAACTTATGCAATGCCCGGACTGCGGCTGGGATACGCGCTCTTTGGAAACAAGGATTTTGCGCGGCTGGTACAGCAGACCGGACAATACTGGAGCGTATCGGTTCCGGCTCAGGCGGCAGGCATTGCGGCACTCTCCGAAACGGATTATCTCGAAAAAACAATCAAACTGATCGAAACGCAGCGTCACTTTCTCAGAAACGAATTACAAGCACTCGGCTTCCATGTGTTTCCCTCTGCCGCCAATTTTCTCTTGCTCCATTCATATCATCCGCTCGACAGACTGCTTCGAAACGATGGCATTCTCATCCGAAGCTGCGCCAATTATAACGGACTGGATACGGGATATTTCCGGATCGCTGTCCGCTCGCATTCCGAAAATACCGCGCTGCTCTCTGCGCTCAGGAGGAGGACTTGACAATGGCAAAATCTATTATGATTCAGGGTACGATGTCCAATGTCGGAAAAAGCCTGCTGACCGCGGCACTGTGCCGTATTTTCAAACAGGACGGCTATTCCGCTGCGCCATTTAAATCCCAGAATATGGCGCTCAATTCCTATATCACAAACGATGGGCTCGAAATCGGCAGAGCACAGGCAATGCAGGCGGAGGCTGCCGGCATCGAACCATCGGTTCTCATGAACCCGATCCTCCTGAAACCGACCACAGATGTCGGCTCACAGGTCATCGTCAATGGCATCGCACGCGGAAATTTCTCCGCGACCGAATATTTCCGCTACAAAAAAGAACTGATTCCCGATATCCGCACAGCCTTCAACACCCTCTCAAAGCAGCATGATATCATTGTCATCGAAGGCGCCGGCAGTGCCGCAGAACTGAATCTCAATACCGATGATATCGTAAATATGGGGATGGCTGCGCTTGCAAAGGCACCTGTTCTTCTCGTCGGCGATATCGACCGCGGCGGCGTTTTCGCACAGCTCATCGGTACCTTAATGCTGCTCGAAGCCGACCAACAGAAGATGATAAAGGGACTTGTGGTCAATAAATTCCGCGGCGATTTATCCTTGTTCCGAAGCGGAATCGAAATCCTCGAACAACGCGGCGGAAAACCTGTCATCGGCGTGCTGCCGTATATGCAGTGCGATATCGAGGACGAGGACAGTCTCTCCGAAAAACTTCGGAAAACTGCCGCAGACGCGAAAATTGATATCGCGGTCATACACCTGCCGCGCATTTCCAATTTCACCGATTTTGATGTATTCTCCCAGTACCCCGATGTCAGCATTCGCTATGTCAAAAAAGCGTCCTTCCTCGGTACTCCCGATTTTATCCTCCTCCCCGGCACCAAAAGTACCATTCATGATATGAAATGGCTGCGGGAAAGCGGAATGGAAGCGGCAATCAGGGAATGCGCGTGCAAAGGGATTCCGGTTTTCGGAATCTGCGGCGGATATCAGATATTAGGCGAAGAAATTTCTGATCCGCTCGGTACGGAAGGCGGCGGCACAATCAGAGGCATGGCACTCCTCCCCGCCAAAACAATATTCTCCCCCGAAAAAACACGTACCCGTACCAGCGGTTGCTTCCGCACGATACACGGCATCTTCTCGGAACTTTCTGACACGGAATTCGAAGGCTATGAAATCCATATGGGAATTACAAAATCCTCTGCAAGCCCTCTCTATGCTGAACAGGAAGGTGCACAGCATAACAATATCTACGGCTGTTATATCCACGGAATCTTCGATCAATCCCATATCTCCGAGACGATTGTGAAAGCACTCTGCCGCAAAAAAGGCGTTGTATACAGCGGCAGCAGAGTCCCGGACCGTCATGTGTATAAGGAACAGCAGTTTGATCTCCTTGCGGATACGGTAAGAGCCAATCTCAATCTCGAACGCGTCTATCAGATTCTTGAACAGGGTCTTATGACGCCTTGACAAAACATTCACAATATGCTATAATAACTCATATTCCATGGAATTTGAAAACCGAATCAAAACAACAGGTGTCGGAAATCCATTGCGATTGGTCCGATGAAAAGGGAAGTCGGGTGAAAATCCCGCACGAACTCGTCACCGTAATTGCGGAGCAAGGAAAGAAGTCATAGGAGATACGCTATGACAGTCACTGCGCGGATGCGTGGGAAGACCTTTCCGAAGTGTTGAGGCATAAGCCGGGAGACCTGCCTGCTGTTTGTACAGGAGAAATCCAATGCCACGAGTAACTGGCAGTACGAAACCACACGGGCTGAATACAGGCTTGCTGTGCCCTTTTGACACAGCCTGAACCTCTGCCGTATCGTTTTGTAATGCACGCTTACTCACCGGTAAGGGTGCATTTTTATTTATGAAAGGGATATTCTTACATGAAAAACGGAACATATGAAATTGATGTGACGCTCACAGGCGGCAGCGGTAAGGCTTCTATTGCCTCCCCTTGCACACTCTATGTCGAAAACGGGGAAATGACTGCCGAGATTACTTGGAACAGCAGCAACTACGACTATATGAAAATCGGTGACTGCGAATACTTTCCTGTCAACGAAGAAGGCAATTCGGTATTTCTCATCGACGTTGCTGCACTGGACTCGGAGATGGATATCACAGCACAGACCGTTGCCATGAGCAAGCCGCGCCTCATCTCCTATACTTTGGAATTCCATTCCGATACGATCCGCACACCGCTGTCCGCCATGCATTTCATTCTCGCAATCGGCGGCGGGCTGCTTGTTCTGGCAGCAGCGGCGGCTGTGGTTACCTGCATCAGAAAGAGGAAAAAACAGCATCATGAACAGACTCAGTAAGATCATTGCCGCAGTCTCTTTTTCTGCGATTCTGCTTTGCGGCTGTACCGATACAAAACCCGATTCCTTCCCGCCTCAGCCAATCCTGCTCCCGGAAGCCGCATTCACAAAACGGCTCGAAAATACCTATGCGGAACAATTCACGATCGACCGCTACGAACATGGCTATTCGATCATTCACACCATGGACGGCGAAAGCTTCTGCATTGTACCCGAACACGCAGCTGTACCGGAAATCGACGGGCTTACGGTCTTACAGCAACCGCTGGATGACATCTATCTTACCGCAACCTCTGCAATGGGACTGGCAGACGCACTCGACTGTATTACGCATATCCGCTTTTCGGGTACAAAACCGGAGGACTGGGCGATTCCTGCCGCCATAGAAGCCATGAAACAGGAGGAGATGCTGTACGCCGGAAAATACCGTGAGCCGGATTATGAGCTGCTGCTGAAAGAGGGATGTGATCTTTCCGTTCAGTCCTCGATGATCTTCCACGCACCCGAAGTCAGAGAACAGCTCTCTGCACTCGGCATTCCGGTTTTCATCGACTATTCCAGCTACGAAACCCATCCGCTTGGCAGAAGCGAATGGATTAAGGTATACGGAGAGATCTTTGGCAAGTCAGATGCCGCAGATCAGCTTTTTTCTGCACAGGCGTCTATTCCGCAATCGCTGACCAAACCGAAAAAGGAAACGACTGCGGCATTCTTCTATATCAATGCCGCAGGACAGGCGGTAACCCGAAAATCAGGTGATTATGTCACACAAATGATTACAATCGCAGGCGGCACCAATATCTTTTCAAACCTCGGGGATTCCGAAAATGCATCTTCCTCTGTCACACTGGAAATGGAAGAATTCTATACGAAAGCAAAAGACGCCGACTTTATTATCTATAACAGCACCATTGCCGGCGAAGTCAATTCCATTTCGGAACTGATCGCCAAGAATCCGCTGCTCGCAGATTTTAAAGCCGTACAAAACGGAAATGTCTGGTGTACAACCGAAAACCTCTTTCAGGAAACTATGCAGCTTGGCACGGTCATTTCCGATTTCAACCGGATCTTCACCGGTCAGACCGCATCTTCTCCGCCTGAATTTTTATTCCGCTTAGATTAGAGGATCCTATATGAAACGAAATGTCCTGTGTTTTTCACTGCTGGCAATGTCCTTACTGATTGTCCTGATACTCAATCTCCATATCGGCAGCACCCCGCTTCCGTTCTCCGATCTGATAGACGCACTATTCCGGAATCCGGATAGTGATGTCGGACGGATCCTTTGGAAAATCCGGATTCCGCGTGCTTTCGCGGCACTCCTCTTAGGCGGTGCGCTCGCACTTTCCGGCTATCTCCTCCAGACCTTTTTCCAGAACCCCATTGCAGGGCCGTTTGTTCTCGGCGTTTCCTCGGGCGCAAAGCTTTGTGTCGCAATCGCAATGCTCTTTGCGTTCCGGTTTGTACAGTCGGTCAATTCCTTTTTCCTCATTACAGCCGCTTTTATCGGCGCTATGCTCTCGCTGGGATTTGTACTCCTTGTCTCCAGAAAAATCAAGCGGATGTCCATGCTGGTGGTCTGCGGTGTGATGATCGGATATATCTGTTCGGCAGCAACGGATTTTCTCGTAACCTTTGCCGATGACAGCGAAATCGCAAACCTCCATGACTGGTCTCTCGGCACTTTCTCCGGTACCAGTATGCAGCATATTGCCGTTATTGCAGCAGTGGTTGCAGTCGGCTTCATCGGAGCATTCCTCATCTCCAAACCCATGTATGCCTATATGCTCGGAGAACAATACGCGAAAAGTATGGGCGTACCGGTTGGGCTGCTGAAGGCGGCACTCGTCATTCTCTCGGGACTGCTTTCCGCTTGTGTGACGGCATTCGCAGGCCCCGTTTCATTCGTCGGCATCGCAGTACCGCATATCATCCGCGTCATCTTCCGTACCTCTAAGCCGCTGGTGATGATCCCGGCAGCATTTCTCGGCGGCAGCGTCTTTTGTATGCTCTGCGATATGCTCGCAAGAACCGCCTTTTCCCCGACAGAACTGAGTATCAGCACGGTGACTGCTATCTTCGGCGCACCTGTCGTGATTCTGATTCTTGTACAGAGAAAGCGAGGCGAACTGTGATGAAAATTACCGTTTCCGCACATCAGCTGTCTGTGGGATATAACAAAAAACAGGTTGTCGAGGAAATCGGATTCTCGGTATGTGCGGGAGAAATCCTGACCCTCATCGGCCCCAACGGCGCCGGAAAATCAACGGTACTGAAAACACTTTCCGGATATCTCAAACAAATCAGCGGCACCATCCTTATCAACGAAATGGATGCTGGTCACATCCGTTCTTCTGACTTCGCCAAACAGCTCGCCGTTGTTCTTACCGAACGCATCCGCCCCGATCGCATGACCTGTCGGGAGGTTGTCGAAACCGGACGCTATCCCTATACCGGTACGTTCGGCATCCTTTCCGAGCATGACAAGCAGATCGTTGAACAGGCAATCCGTACCGTAGAAGCTGCTGCATTCGCACAGCAGGATTTTTCAGCCACCAGTGACGGTCAGAAACAACGGATTCTCCTTGCACGCGCCATCGCCCAGGAACCCGATATCCTCATTCTCGATGAACCAACCTCCTATCTCGATATCCACCATAAAATCATGTTCTTCGAGATTCTCCGAAAGCTCGCGGAAAAACAGAAAATTGCAGTGATCCTATCCATGCACGAACTTGACTTTGCAGAGAAGATTTCCGATTATGTACTTTGTATCAAGGATGGGAAGGTACAGAGCTGCGGAACGCCGGACGAAATCTTTACCCCCGATAACATCATGCAGCTTTACGATATTCCCAAAAATCTCTACGAGAAATATTTCGGATAGCACCACCCCGATACGGCGCATCCGATTTTCGCTTCATCCAGAAAAGAGGAAAACGAATGGGACTTCTCCACATCTACTGCGGAACCGGCAAAGGAAAAACCACCGCTGCCCTCGGACTCGCCGTCCGTGCGGCAGGCGCCGGAATGAAAATCTGCTTTGTCCAGCTGATGAAAGGGAAAGATACCGCAGAGCTTGATATTCTTACCCGGATTCCGAATATGACTGTCCTGCGCTGTGACAAGCACTACGGATTTACCAAACATATGGACGCTGCGGCACGTACCGCAATCACAAATTGTCACAATCAGCTCCTTTCCAAAGTCTTTTCGGAGCCTTCCTATGATATGATCATACTGGACGAATTCAACTGCGCATATCACGCAGGACTCCTCCATCAGACTGCGGCGGAACAATATATCCTGCGAAGCGGCTGCAACGCGGAAATTATCCTCACCGGCAGAAATCCTGCACCCGTCTTTCTCGATGCCGCCGATTATATCAGCGAAATCCAATGTCTCAGACACCCTTACAAAAAAGGAATTCCTGCAAGAAAGGGGATCGAATATTGAAGCTTGAATATGTTCTTCCGAACGAAATCGAAGCCAGAAGCTTTGAAATCATTGCACAGGAGCTGCCGCACGAAATTTCGGAGGAAATACGCCCGATTGTGATGCGCGTCATCCATACAACGGCAGATTTTGACTACCTTGACCAGCTCTGTTTTTCCAAAGACGCTGTCAGAATCGCACTCGATACCATCCGTCAGGGTGCAGTCTTTCTCACCGATACCAATATGGCGCGTGCCGGTATCAATCAGTCCGCACTCCAAAAAATGAACTGCGAGGCATTGTGCTATATGGCGGATGCCGGGATCGCGAAAACAGCACAGCAAAATGCTACCACGCGTGCGGCGGCGGCGGTTGACCGTGCCGCACAGCTCGGAAAGCCCGTCATTTATGCGGTTGGAAATGCGCCGACTGCCCTCCTCAGACTCCATCACCATATCCTCCAAAAAACCTTTATCCCAGCACTCGTGATTGGTGTTCCGGTCGGCTTTGTCAATGTCGTACAGTCAAAAGAATGCATCATGGAAACGGATGTCCCCTACATCATCGCCAAAGGACGAAAGGGCGGCAGTAATGTCGCCGCCGCAATCTGCAATGCCCTCCTCTATATGGCGGGCGGCAGATAACATCATCTGCATAAAAATCGCCATAGTCCCCTTTTGATTCGGGAACTATGGCGATTTCATTTGATTTCAGAGTGTAATCAGCTTTGCAATGGCTTTCAGAATCATAACCACATCTTCAGATGTCAGCTTTCCGTCACCGCTGCACTCAGCATTCACTCTGCCCTGTGCAGAGATGACTGCTGTATTGTCCTCTGCATTCGAACGGCTCAACAGAATCACATCGGAAATATCCACTGCTCCACTGCAATCCACATCTCCTCGCAAGAATGCCGCAGGCTGCGGTGTTGTTGTCGTTGTAATGGACTTGGATGTTGATGTCGTTGTAATGGACTTGGATGTTGATGTCGTCTCTGTGGTAGAGGTGGTGGTAGTGGTAGTCGTTGTAGTTGTGGTTGTCGTAGTAGTAGTTGTTGTTGTTGTGGTCGTCGTAGTCGTGGTGGTTTCCACGGCACGCTCCGCGATAAACACCGTATAATTCACACAATAGCTGGACTGGCCGTTTTGTCCGAGCGTCACAAGATCACCGGCATTGACATTGCGCGCATAGACATCAAAAATTACGTCATTTGAGCTTGCCGCAGTCATTCCGGTCTTTTCATAGGCATTCAGCCAGCCCGGCAATGTTTCCACACGATGATCCATCACAATATACACGGTCGCATCTTTCGCTGCCGTAAAGCCGGCAAGATCGGTCGTACTGTACTTCGAATCACACGCCGTCAGAATGGATTCCAGTCCGCTCAGTGTATCCGGAAGCTGGGTATACGTAAAGTCGCGGTCACCAAAAATGGTTTCACCCTGATACAGTGCATCATCCAGATACCAGTTCCGATAATTGCTCATATCATAGACATTCAGATTCTGAATCAGTACACCATTCATCGGATCATTGCTGGTGGTATGGCTGCCGTCATCATTCACAGCAACAGCCGGACGTGCGGGAAGTGCAGCATCCGAACCCAGATAAAAGCTTGCGTGTGCAGGCTGATTATAGCCATTCTGTTCTCCGGCAACCTGATTGCGGTACTGCGGGTCATGCATCAGCGTGGTAATACGATGCTCGGTCTCAGCCGGCGTACAGAAAATGCGGATTTCCCTGCTGTCCTCGGTACGGTACAGCAGCTCCTCTCTCCAGTCTCCCAGGATATCTGCGGTCAGACAGGGATTGGATTTCGTGCTGTTGTTTGTCGCACATCCCGTTGCGGTAAAAATAACATCAATCGAACTCGCACTCGTCATTTTGGAAATGCTGATGCCATCCTGAAGCTCGCGCTCCAGATCGCCGTCCCAATAGGCAAGGAAATTCTGTGCCGGAGTGGTCGAACTGATGACCTGACCGCTGCTGTTATAGACATCCGCAGAGCGTGCGCCCCAGTATTCCGAGCCCGGATTGCTCGCGAGCACATTCGCGCCGCAGCATCTTCCGGTATCCTTATCGCGATCGTAATGGAAAATCTTCTGGCCGGTTTTGGCATCCAGAAGCGAAACGCCGTAGGGTGCTGCCTCGTGACAGACCCAAAGCTCCAGACCCTGACGATCGGGCTGTAAATCACCCAGATGCATTGCGTCACCATGGCCCATCCAGTTGCACCAGAGCACCTGACCATTATCGTCCAGACAGGTCGCACCCAGCACAAGCTCCTGTTTCCCGTCACCATCTACATCCGCCGGCATACAGTTGTGGTTGCCCTGGCCATAGCCGGGGGCGGAGGAATTATATCCCGTATCAAAGCCCCAGCGCTTCACAAGCTTCTGATCGACAACATCATATGCGACAGCAGTCATTCTCGTATAATAGCCGCGCACGGAAACTGCACTCGGATGGACACCGTCCAGATAGCAGACCGCGCCGAGGAATCTGTCACAGCGGTTTCCGTAATCATCGCCCCATGTAGATTTCGAGACAGTACCGCGCGGATATTCATAGCTGACCGTATCGAGTGCGGCACCGGTCGCACCGTCAAACAGCGTATAATACTCCGGTCCGTCCAGAACATATCCGCTGCTGTTCCGATAATCGGCATTGCCGTTTCCGATCACCTGACCTTTTCCGTCCACTGTTCCGTCCGCGGTCTTACAGCACATTTCTGCCTTTCCATCCCCGTCAAAATCTGCAACGAGATGCTGGGTATAATGTGCGCCGGCACGAATATTCCGTCCCAGATCAATCCGCCAGAGCTTTTTTCCCTCCAGCGTATAACAGTCAATATAGACATTTCCGGTATATCCCGGCTTCGAGTTATCCTGTGCATTCGTCGGATCCCATTTCACAAACAGCTCATATGCACCATCGCCGTCCACATCGCCGACTGTTGTATCCGATGCGACATACGAAAAATCCGAGCCGCCTGCCGGAATATCCATCGGTACACTCAGATAATTCGAGCTGCTGATATTCGTACAGACCTCAGACGATACCACACGGTCATTCTCGATGGATTCCACACGATACTGACAGTTGGCATTGCCCGACGCATCCAGATAGCAGGTTGCCATCCCTTTCGTACTTTCATAAATCATCGCGTCATTGCGGTACAGGCGGAACACTGCGTCATCGGCATCATTCGCAAGATACCGCCAGCTTACCAGCATTCCGGAGCCCGTAGAAACCGCACTGATGCCGCGGTTCAGGTATTCCACCAGAATCTGTCCGCCGCCTGCCTGCACATTCGTTTGCGGATTCGGTACCGTCAGACTGTTCCACGCAAGCGGAAGGACGGCTGCGGCGGCAAAAATTTTCCCTTTTTTCATATTGCACCTCTTACTTCGTATCAATTTCCCCTTGCCGCAGATTCGCGGCTGTTTTTTCATGCTGCTTTTGTCATTATACACAATCCGTCCGTTTTTTGCAATGCCCAATCCAAACCAGATTATGACATATCGGCACATATTTTTATTATAGCCGATCCTGAACGGAAAAAATATGCAGAATCCTACGATTTTATTTTATAATTCTATAAAAATACCGCAGCCCGAAAGCTGCGGTATTTGAATTGTTCGGGATGAATTCCGATCAGCCGAGACGCTTTTCGAGTGCTTCGAGCTGTGCGGACATTTCCTTCGGAAGCTTGCTGCCAAACTTGCCGTAGAATTCACGGATACCGGATACTTCCTGCTTCCAGAGATCGGTATCAACCGTCAGCAGATCTGCAATCGTATCGGTGGTGATACCGTCCAGACCTTCGACATTGATATCTTCCGGCTTCGGCTCATAACCGATTGCAGTTTCTACTGCATCAGCCTTACCGTCGCAGCGGTCAATAATCCAGTCGAGAACACGCATATTATCACCAAAGCCCGGCCAGATGAAGTTGCCCTCATCATCGGTACGGAACCAGTTGACATTAAAGATCTTCGGAGCCTTATCGCCGAGCTTCTTGCCCATTTCGAGCCAGTGTGCCCAGTAATCGCCCATGTGGTAGCCGCAGAACGGCAACATTGCCATCGGATCACGACGGACAACACCAACTGCACCGGCAGCTGCTGCGGTGGTCTCGGAAGCCATGATGGAGCCTACGAATGTACCGTGCTCCCAGTCAAAGGACTGGTATACCAGCGGAGCGGTCTTTGCACGACGTCCGCCGAATACGATTGCGGAAATCGGAACACCTGCCGGATTGTTGAACTCGGGGCTGATGCACGGGCAGTTGATTGCCGGTGCAGTAAAGCGGCTGTTCGGATGTGCAAGCTTCTGCTTCTTGCCATCTTCCATCACGACGGATGTGAATTCAACGCCGTTGACCTTCTCACCCTTCCACTCTGTTGCGTCAACAGGCGGATTCTTATCCAGACCTTCCCACCATACAGTGTTGTCTGCATTGTTCAGTGCAACATTGGTGAAAATGGTATTAGACTTGGTGGAAGCGAGTGCATTGTAGTTGGACTTTTCGTTGGTACCCGGAGCAACGCCGAAGAAGCCGTTCTCAGGGTTGATTGCATAGAGTCTGCCGTCCGGACCGGGCTTCAGCCATGCGATATCATCACCGACAGTGAAGATCTCATAGCCCTTTGCACGATAGCCTTCCGGCGGAATCAACATTGCGAGGTTGGTCTTGCCGCAGGCAGACGGGAATGCTGCACAGACATACTTGGTTTCCTGACCGGGCTTCTTGAGACCCAGAATCAGCATATGCTCAGCCATCCAGCCTTCATTCTTGCCCTGGTAGGAAGCGATACGGAGTGCGAAGCACTTCTTGCCCAGCAGAACGTTTCCGCCGTATGCGGAGTTGATGCTCCAGATGGTGTTGTCCTCAGGGAACTGTACGATGTAGCGGTTTTCCGGATCAACATCTGCCTTGGAGTGCAGACCGCGGACAAAGTCATCCGACTCGTCGCCCAGGTTCTGGAAAGCCTGTTCGCCCATACGGGTCATGATGTTCATATTCAGAACAACATAGATAGAGTCTGTCAGCTCAACACCGACCTTTGCGAGCGGAGAGCCGATCGGGCCCATGCTGTACGGAATGACATACATGGTTCTGCCCTTCATGACGCCGTCATAGAGGGGAGTCAGCTTTGCATACATTTCCTTCGGGTCACACCAGTTATTGGTCGGACCTGCATCTTCTTCCTTACGGGAGCAGATAAATGTTCTGTTCTCAACGCGTGCAACGTCGTTGGGGCGTGTACGGTGGTAGAGACAGCCCGGAAGCTTCTCGTCGTTCAGGCGATACAGCTTATCGGGATGGCCATCCGGCAGTGCTGTAACTTCATCGGTGAGCTGATCCAGCTGTTCCTTGGAACCGTCAATCCAGACGACATTCTCAGGCTTACAGAGTGCGATCATCTCCTCGACCCACTTGTTCACATTCGGGTTCTTCGTCAATGACATTTGAAAGACCTCCTAAACTCTTAAATCAGAAACACAAAGTTTCCTATTTATCATTATAAAGCAATTCTTTCAAGATGTCAAGTACATAATTTCGAAATTTTCCGCTTTTTTCGACTGTCCCTCCCCTTTTGCATGATTATTTTTACGTATTTACGAAATCAGAGCCGCTTCCAGCGTGCTCCGCAGCCGCCGAATTATTTTTTTCTCCAGTCTGGAGATATAGGACTGCGAAATTCCGATGGCATCCGCCACTTCTTTTTGTGTTTTTTCCTCTCCGCCGCCCAGCCCGAACCGCATTTCCATGATCTGACGTTCCCGCGGCGAGAGCTGGGCGACTGCCCGCAGGAGCATCTCCCGTTCCGCTTCCGACTCGATGCCGCGGTTTACCACATCTTCTTCTGTTCCCAGCAGATCCGACAGCAGCAGCTCGTTTCCGTCCCAGTCTACATTCAGCGGCTCATCAATCGAAATCTCACCGCGATACTGTGCCGTTTTCCGAAGATGCATCAGGATTTCATTCTCGATACAGCGCGACGCATAGGTTGCAAGCTTGATATTCTTTTCGGGATGAAAGGTTTCGACCGCCTTAATCAGCCCGATTGTGCCGATCGAAATCAGATCCTCCAGCGTGACTCCCGCAGATTCGAATTTCCGTGCGATATATACCACCAGCCGAAGATTATGTACAATCAGGATATTGCGTGCTTCCGGATCTCCTTCCGAAAGCTTCCGAAATGCTTCGGCTTCCGATTCCTTATCCAGCGGCGGCGGAAGAGAATCCGAGCCATGAATATAAAATACCTGTTCCGCCGAACTGCCGCCTCCCAGCAGCCAGATTTGCAGTCGGTGAAAGCATCGTTCTAAAATTTGCATTCTTTCTTCCTCCTTATCTATCAGCGCAGACAGCAAGCCGGTACAATTGCCGGCGTCTGCTCCGAGGTAATCGCAACCATCGCATCCACAGACTGTTCGGATTGTCTGCGGGACGAATACCGCACCGAAATCCATTCGGGCTGAAATACCGGCAGAAGCTTTGTGCCGGTAACGGTGGACGCCGTCAGCATCCGGAACCCCTTGCAATGCGAGGCGGCGTCCGCAGCATTTCCAAAGCGTGAAATCCAACGCGCAAGATCCTGCTCCGCGCATACCACCACAGGTCTTCCGGAAAATCCGTCGCGCAGACCGTTTCCGGTATCTGCCAACGCCTCCAGACAGAAATCCATCCCGTCAATCCGAAGATGCAGACGGATTTCTCCGACCGCAGGAAGATCCCTTCTGTGTGCCGAAAAACTCGCCGCCAGCGCTGCCGCGAATGCCGCAAATAACAGCACAAGCAGCGAAATATCCATGTACATGACGGAATTTGTTGTCTGAAGCCCGATCGGAATCAGGTAGCTGTTCACCGCATACACCACGCCGCAGAATAAAAAACTCAGGATGCAAAACCAGATTGTCTGGCGAAACAGCTCCGGAATTTTCAGCCTCCCGAAGGCTGCCGTTACCATACAAAACGCAGTCAGAAATCGGATCGCTAAGCATATAACCGGATGCTGCGGGGGTAAAAAGATCAGCAGCGAAAAGCCTGCGCCCAGCATCGCCGCCAGAATCGCACGCCTTGTTTTCATCCTCCGATGCGTCCACTGTGCGGTTGCACGAAGCAGCAGATAATTCACCCAGAGGTTTGACAGCAGCAACACATCAAGATAAATTACCATTTGCATCACCCATGTATCAGTATAGCATGACCGATCCGAAAAATTTGTCGAAACAATGTCCCGAAAATCCGGAATTGCCGCTTGACTTTCCTGCCGTTTGGCGGTATAATAAACGTATCCGGATCCATGTTCCGGAAAATATATAAATATACGGAGGCTATTTATCATGGATATCAAAGCAGAAATCGAGAAGATCACCGCGTCTCTCACCAAGGACCCCAAAACAATGGAAGCGTTCAAGAAGAACCCCGTTGAAACCATCAAATCGCTCGTCGGAAATATTATCCCCGAAGATCAGCTCGACAAGGTGGTTGATACCGTAAAGGCGAAAATCGCAACCGAGAACATTGCCGATAAAGCAAAGGAATTCTTCGGCAAATTCGGAAAATAATCAAAATACCCATTTCACCGTTTTCTTGGTGAAATGGGTATTTTTTGATGTGTGATATTATGAGAGATATTCCCGGATCGCTTCTTCCGCAAGCTTGATTTCATGGGCGAATTCTCTTGCCGATACACGCCTCGCACCATTTCCGAGTACAATCAGCTGCTCCAGCCCGTCCGAGGTTGCGACACGCACACGATGATGCTTCGAAAGGTCATGTGACACACGTTCGATATAGCTGTCAGCGGTTTCCGCTTCTCTCGTATATACGATGCTGATATTCCCCTCGCGCTCAATCTCCCGATGATGCCCCTTTACCTTATAGGCATCAAACACCAGAATGACCTCGCAGCCGCGGTAGCCCTGATAATTGCTGAGAATCTGCATCAGACGGTTTCGGGCAGAATCCAGATTGTCCTTCGCCAGCGCTTTCAGCTCATCCCATGCAAAAATAATATTATATCCGTCTACCAGCAGGTATTCCGGCCCCGTATATTCCGGAAGCCGGATATTTTCATATTTCACTTCTGCCACGGGATTTCTGCGGAATGCCTTGCGCGGCTCCGCATGAATCTTTCCATAGGTACGCTCGTAGATTTCCATCAGTTCATCATCGCTTGCATCGGTGCAGCCGCCGCCGTGCCGGAGCGGTGCAGTCAGTTCCTCCTCGAATGTGACGCGCTGTACGAGTACCGACGGCAGGTGCATGAAATTATGCACCATATCCCAGCTCACATTATAGCCTGCGCCATGCGAGCAGAAGACGGAATCTGCGGTATTTTCCAGATCACTGTCGGGGTTATATCCGATTCGTGCAATCGCTTCCTCCGCATTATGGCAGGGACGGTAGCCGCTGACGGTTAAGGTCAGCGAGCCTTTGCCCTTGGTATAACTGATGACCTCCGAATGATAATCACTCAGCTCCGATACCGGTGCACTTCCGCACAATACCGCCACCTCACCATATTGTTCCGGCGGCTGGAATGTTCCGCTGCGCTGCTGGATATCCGTCATCGCCCGTCCGACACATTCCGCCGGAATCTCCAGCTCAAAATCATAATACGGCTCCAGCAGCACACTTTCCGTACTGCGAAGACCATGCCGGATCGCACGATAGGTTGCCTGACGAAAATCGCCGCCTTCGGTATGCTTTAAATGTGCTTTTCCGCTCATCAGCACCAGCTTCATATCGGTAATCGGTGAGCCGGTCAGTACGCCAAGATGCTGTTTTTCGCCCAGGTGCGTCAGAATCAGACGCTGCCAGTTCCGGTCCAGCACATCCTCCGAGCAGCGTGTTTCGAATTGCAGTCCGCTCCCCTGCGGCAGCGGCTCCAGCAGCAGATGTACTTCCGCATAATGCCGGAGCGGTTCATAATGTCCGACGCCCTCGGATACCGCCGCAATCGTTTCCTTATAGGACACCACACCGCTTTCGAATGTGACGGAATACCCGAAGCGTTCCGATATGACCTGTGTCAGCACCTCAAGCTGTACCGTACCCATCAGCTGAACATAAATCCGGCGGAGCTGTGCGTTCCAGAATACATGAAGCTGGGGATCCTCGCTTTCCAGCTGACGGAAATGCCCCAGCGCATCGGACGGCGCAATCTCCGCAGGCAGCAGCACACGATACCGCATCACCGGCTCTAAGACTGCATCGGGCGCGTCGGCAATACACCCCAAGCCCTGACCGGCATATGCCGCGGTCAGACCCGTCACCGCACAGATTTCTCCTGCCTCCGCTTCGTCCGCCGCTCGGTATTTTGCACCCGAATAAAAGCGGATACTCGTTATCTTTTCCCGATAGGATGTCTGATCGGTTGATACATAGCTCAGTTCGTCGCGGTTCCGAAGCGTTCCGCCCAGTATTTTCAGATAGGTCAGTCTGCCGCCCTTGGCATCCGTCGAAATCTTGAAAACACGCGCACCGAATTCCTTCCGATAATTCGGCGCAGCCGTATATCGCTCCAGCACCCGCAGAAAAGAACCGATTCCCTTTGTCTTTAATGCCGAGCCGAAACAGCAAGGAAAAATCTCCCGTCTTGCAATCGCCGTCTGCATCTGTTCATCCGAGATCTCTCCGTGTTCCAGATAGCTGTTCATCAGCGTTTCTTCACAGGTTGCCGCATTCTCATAAACCGCATCCGGTTCCGCAGAAAAATTCACGCATGACGGCGAAAGCTTTGCCTGCAATTCATGCATCAGGGCAGTCGGCGTGCGCTCCGAAATATCCATTTTATTCACAAATAAAAATACCGGTATCCGATACTGCGTCAGCAGCCGCCAGAGCGTTCTGGTATGGCTCTGGACGCCATCCGTACCGCTGATGACCAGCACCGCATAATCCAGCACCTGCAAGGTACGCTCCATTTCCGCGGAAAAATCCACATGACCCGGTGTATCCAGAAGCTCCGCTGTTTTATCTGCACTCAGCGGAAAGCTTGCCTGATGAGAAAAGATGGTAATGCCCCGACCGCGCTCGATGGTGTTCGTATCGAGCCACGAATTTCCATGGTCTACGCGTCCGAGCTGACGAATTTCACCTGTACGAAAAAGCAGCGCTTCAGCAAGTGTTGTTTTTCCACAGTCTACGTGCGCCATCAATCCGATTGTAAGATGCTGCATTGCGCGCCTCCTTTGTCTCAATTCCCCCTATTATACCATATCCGGCGGACAATTGCAAACCCTCCGGCACATAAAATCCCGACAGCATCCCTCCGATTCCCGCACATTGTGTGAAATGCATGAAATTTCAGGAAACGCTTTCTGTTTTATTGACAGGATTTTGGAAATATGGTATCATGTTTTTAGAATCGAAAATATACAGGAGGGATTCCTTTGCATAAAACTTTTAAACGAATGATCGGCGCATTCCTCGTATCTGCGATGATCTTTCAGCCTTTCCAGAATATCCTGCCCCTGATTCCCCTGCGCGCCGCCGCACAGACCTCTCTCGACGATTTTGCCGCAGAGGTTCGTGCGCTCACCCGGCAGGATCACACGGATGAATATTATCAAACGCTGCGTTACGACAAAGCCACCAAAACACTTTACCGCGATGATGTACCTGTGGGCGACACCTGCGGTGAAATTGTCGTGGAAAATGATACGCTGATGCTCGATACGAGCGGGCTGCTGCCGCGATCGCTCCGCCGTAATTCCAAAAAACCACTCTCGGAGGCTGCCGCAAAATCCGGCTACACCTATTCCGAATCCGACACCGAAATCCTGATAACCAACGAATTCCAGACCGCCCGCCTCATCGTAAAGGCATATCAGGATATTGATACCTACGGGGCGGAATCCGTCGTTTCCGGCTATCGCAATCTCTATATCCTCCAGTACAGAACGACTGCCGAGGCATACGCCGCTTACGGGAAATATCAGTCCGATCCCAGCATCGAATTCGTGCAGCCTTCCCGTATCATCCAGCTCGAACAGCCCGATGAAGCTGCGTCCGATTCCTTCCAGACAGCCGATGTCACCGCCCGCACCTATCATACATGGGGTGCCGCGCATATGGGCGTCGATCCCTTTATCGAACAGTATCTCAGCAGCGAACGCCTGCCCGAAATCATTGTCGCTGTTGTCGATACCGGTATCAATCGTGCACAATCTTCGTTCGCCGGCAGAATCCTGGATGACGAAGTCAATTATTCCAATTCCGGTAATGATACCGCGGCGGATGACTACGGCCACGGCACACACTGTACCGGTACGATCTGTGAATTAACCCCCGATAACGTCAAGATCCTCCCCGTCAAGGTCTTTGATAAAAAGGGCAGCGGTACGGATGAACAGATCTATCTCGGTCTGATGTACGCCATTGAACAGAATGCCGATATCGTCAGCATGAGCTTCGGCGGTCTTGGCGTCAGCCCCCTCGAAATCGAAGCCATGTCCATTGCGGACGAGCACGGTCTTACCTGTGTCGCGGCGGCAGGCAACAACGGCGATGACGCCGCATACTACTACCCCGGCGGCATTGATACCTGTATTACCGTTGCAGCTGTTGACCGCGAGTTCAAGCTCGCGGAATTCTCAAACTACGGCACGATGATTGATGTCGCAGCACCCGGTGTGGATATCCTCAGCACTGTCCTCGGTGAGAATGACGAGCTCGAAGCCTGGGACGGCACCAGTATGGCAACCCCTCATGTCACTGCCTGCTGTGCGCTTCTGAAATCCTATGACCAATCCCTCACGCCTGCGAAAATCCAGGCGCTCATTCAGGCGAATGCCGCGGATATCGGAAAAAAAGGCTTCGATAAGGAATTCGGATGGGGCTTTATTTCCATGAACCCGTTTAATTGGTGTGACGGAATCTGTCACGCGCCGACGTTCTCTTTCAAAAGCGGTAATTACGGCAACGCCATTCATGTAGAGCTGGAATGTCCGACCGAAGAAGCGGCAATCTATTATACGACGGACGGTTCAGTTCCTTCCCCTGAAAACGGAATGCCCTATACCGAAGCGATTACAGTCAGTGAATCTACGTGGATACGTGCAATTGCAGTACACGAAGGATATGAATCCAGTCGGGTTTCCGAAGCGGCATACACCATCTGCGGACAGGACGTCAGCGATCCGTTTCTGATAGAAAACGGTGTGATTACCACGTATCGCGGCATTGCTGCGGCACCCGTTATCCCATCGAAAGCCCCTGATGGGACACCCATCACGGCAATCGGTGACGGCGCGTTTGCGGAAAACGCATATCTCGTAACCCTCAATCTCCCATCCTCCATTACCGAAATCCACGACAATGCATTCAGAGAATGCGCCAATCTCCGGACAGTCTCCGGTGAATCGGTTGTCAATATCGGCAGCTATGCTTTTACAGATTGTGATTCCCTCGAAGAGATTCAGCTTTCTGAAACCATATCGTCCATCGGCACCGGTGCATTTTCAGGCTGTACCGTACTGGAGGAAATCCAGCTCTGTGCGGTTTTGGCAGTACCTGACGCCTGTTTTTCAGGATGTGAAAGCCTCGAATCCGCAGAAATCCCAATGGCAGTCACGATCGGCGCGGACGCATTCGCAGGCTGCATCCTCCTTTCCGATCTCAACTGTCCATGGAATGAAATTACCGCAATCGGAAACCGTGCATTTTCTGACTGCTGTGCGCTGAGCGGCGAACTTTCGCTGCGAAAGCTCCAATCGGTCGGTGAGGCTGCTTTTTCGGGTATGACCGCTCTGCAAAGCATTCTCCTTTCCGAGCAGATTACAGCACTTCCCGCAAATGTGCTGGCAGACTGTTCCGCACTCCGGTATCTTTCTGCGCCAGCGGTCACCGTTCTCGGACCGCGTGCGCTCGCGCTCAAAAAAGCTGCGGCATTCAATCTTGTCACAGACCTCCCCTTCCATCAGATCACTGAAATCGGCGCGGATGCATTCGCCGGCTGTCCGCTGGGCGATGGAATGTCTATGATATCCTTCGACGCATTGAAAGCGGTTCCCACGCGCGGCTTCGCTGAAGCCTACGGCGGTGCGGTTGCACTTCCCAATGTCACGGAAATCCATCCGCATACCTTCCAATCCGCATCCTTCCATCTGCTCTCCTTACCGGCTGTCCAATCACTTTCGGATTCTGCCGTTTCGGGCTGTCAGATTGTCGTACTTCCGAATCAGCCGATCCCGGTTTCCGATCATGCCATTGCGGACACCGTACAGATTCTTGCCGCACCGACGCAGCAGCTTCCGGAAATCTATACCAATCGCCTCATCACAAGCCCTATCTGGGCCCGGAAAACAGCTTCCGCCCGTACCGCACTGCAATTCAGCTATCCGGAATTCTGCGTACTGGCTGCCGGAATCGGTATCACCTACCAATGGTATCTGGTGGAAAACGGCGCACTGACGCGGCTCGAAGGCGAAAATCAGCAGATTTTTGTACCGAGCACCCGGATGGTCGGCAACACACAATATGTCTGTCAGGCGACCGATCAGTTCGGACAAGTCGTTTCGGCTGACTTCTTCCTCACCGTAACCGAACATTCCGCCGAAAGCCTGTCAGACGATACCCCTCTCTATCTTGAAACGACTGCGCTCCAAAGCTTCTCCTTTTCTGCACCGCAGTCGGTCGGATATACGCTTCGTGCGATCGGAAATTCCAGACTCATCGGTCTGATTACCGATTCCGACAACCATATGATCTGTGAGCTGGACACGCGTACACAGCAGCTTTCCGCAGATCTTTCCGAGCATGAAGTCTATCAGATTCATGTCAGACAGCTCCTTGACGGCATTTCGCAGCTTACCATCTCCGACCGCGATGGAACTGCGGTATCCCTTTCGGACTGTCAGATCGAATTCCGCGATACCTATCACCATCGTCCCGATACCCCCTTTACACCCGAACTGCGTATCACTTCCCCCGCGGGCACAGTGCTTGCCGAACAGTCCGATTATCAGATCTGCACGAATCTTTTAGAAAAGCTTGGTGTCATTACCGTATTCGGTGTCGGCAGCTATCAGGGCTGTATTTCCTTACCGGTCAAAGTCTATACCGTTGTGCTGACCGATACACCGGCTCTCGTTTCACTCAATTCCGCAAAGGATGAAAAAACCTTTGCCTATACGCCGGAAGAATCGGGAAGATATTATTATTACGCCACCTATACCAATCTCTATCAAACCGAATATGAAGCCTATCTCCGCACCGGTTCCGCCGGCGCACACAAAAGCTATGATACCAAGGCGGCCTGCAAGGTCTATGACGGAAGCGAGAATCTGATCGCATCCAACTCCTTTAACCCCTATACCGGCAGCAGATTCTCTGCGGCTGTGGAGCTGCTCGCAGGTCAGACCTATTATTTTGTCTGTTCCTCGCGTTCCGCTGCCGAATATAATCTCATGATCGCACCCGAATTCCGTACCATCAAAAACATCAAAGTGCACGGAAATTTCTCCGCATTTTACGATGATACAGAACCATATACCCCAAAAATCAAGGTCATGCTGAACAGTGAACCGCTGATTGAACAGCAGGATTATGTACTCGTACATGGGATGAATGACGTACCCGGCATGGCAAGCATTTCCATCATCGGCATCGGAAAATATGCCGGTATCCATACGCAGGAATATAAAATCAGCTATGACGGACTGAACCTCAGCGATAACACCATCACACTCGATACGCCGCAGACACTCGATCTCATGAACAACCGCATCGAAACATTCTGGTTTACTGCCGACAGCGGCGTAGAAGGAAAAACAAAAACCTCCTATACCATCGAAAGCTCCCATCCCAATTTCCTGCGGTGCAGCATCTATAAACAGCACGCCGCCATGGACGCCTATTCCCTTATAACGACAGCAGACGGGAAAACTGCATTCGAGCTGGAAAACGGCACATACTGCATGATTTTCTATTCGGCATACCCGGATACACGCCTCCAGCCCTCGGTCACAATCCATCGTCCCTATAATCTGAATCAGGCTGTGATTACGGCAAAAGACGTTGTTTATACCGGTGATCCAGTGACGCCCGAAATTACCGTCACAGTAGACGGAACAGTTCTGACACAGGATGTGGATTATCAGATCCGCTTCCTTGATGAACACGCACTCTTTGGCACGCGTGAATTCTTAATCATCCCCCAGAATACCTATACGGCATATGATTCCTGTCTCGGTTCCTTTGAAATTGTCGTCGAGCTTCCCGAAAATCCGCCGCTGCTGACGGTCGGCGAACACGAAACCGATGTTACGCTCACAGACAGGCTGGCAGTATACCGGATCTGTCCCGATCGGGATATGCGCTGCCTGATCGTCAGTACGGATGTCATGGACACGGTAACCCGTATTTTTGACGCCGATACCAACCTCATCAATGAAGTGCACGGTACCGGTACGCAGCACCTGACCTTTGACGCCAAAGCCAATGAAACCTACTATCTTATGATAAAATTCAACGGCTTTGACCGTGAAGGAAAGCTCCACTTCGAATTCCGCGACACCTTCCGGTTGCTCGAAGAATGTGAGACGGAAATCCAGCCGGTTGTCTGGACAGGCGAAAAAACTGTCCCCGAAATCAAATTCTTTGACAACGGCAAACAGCTCACCGAGGGCGTCGATTATCAGCTCCGCTACTGCAATGATGAGGTCAATATCGGAACCGCTTCCGCGAATTTCATCGGTCTTGGCGATTACTACGGCTCCTGTATGATCCACTATGATATTATCGCACCGGACTTATTCGGGCTGGAAGATTTTGCCGCGTTCCCGATGCTCCATCAGAAAAAATACAGCGGCGAAGAAGAAACCGAATGCGACTACCTTATCTACAAATATACATCCGGTCTGGATACAAAGCTTTCCCTCCGAATCTATGACCTGTTCTGCCGTATGACGCTCCAGCTCTATGACGCGTCCGGAAACTTCTTAAAGAGTGCGGAATTCAAAACCAACGGCGAAATTCCTTTTGATCTGAAAGCAAATGAAACCATGTATATTCTGATGTCCGCGACCGATATCAACAGCTCGAACCAGACCTTCGTCATGAATATCACGGATATCAGCAACCGCACCTTCCGGAATGTCACCGATCCCGACTCCGGCGTTGTATACAGAACCTGTCCGGAACTCAGCTACGCTGAGGTATTCTCCCTCGATCCGGAAGCAAAAGAAGCGGTTCTTCTCCCGTCAATCACTGACTGTCCGGTAACATTCGTTCCCGAAGCTGTATTTTGCCATCTGCCGATCCCCTATACGATCTATGGCTATGACGGCTGCGATGCAGAAGCATATTCCGAGAAATATGGCTTTGCATACCTCAATCCGGATCGCAAGCCTTCTTCTGACCATATTCCGGGCGACTTTAACTGTGACGGAACGCGCAGCATCGCCGACGCCGTACTCCTCAATTATCTCATCGGGGAAGCACCGATGTTCCCGAGCGATACCGTCAACTGGGACGGCGCAGACGGAAATGGTGACGGACTGCTGAATCTTTATGATTTACACGCCTTCCTCGAAAGCCTCAGCATCCGGAACCCTGCATAAACAACCATAAAATCTCCGACGAAACTGGATGACAGCGAAAAGCCTGTCATCCTCTCGTCGGAGATTCTTTTTATCCTTATTATGGTTATAATATACCGCGCATCAGCGAAACCAGCACGGAATTGGAAAGCAGCCAGCCCTCCGGTATCATCATCAGCCGTTCGCCCTCCAGTCTCAGATATTTCGGAATCAGCGGCTTGGCATGGCGAAGAAGCGTTTCCCGACAGTCCGGAAAATCCGAGAGAGAAATGCCATCGGAGAGCCGCATTCCCAGCATAATACGTTCCGCCGCCGAGCAGGGATTGTCGTCGGTCAGTTCTGTCGGCTGAAGCGTATGCGCACAAAACGCCGAAAGATCACGCGGAACTGCAAAGCGTTTTCCTTGATAGCAGGAATGTGCCGCAGGGCCGATCCCGTAGTACGGCTCACATCGCCAGTATTTGCAGTTATGCCGGCTTTCATAGCCCTGTTTTGCGAAATTGGAAATCTCATAATGCAAAAAGCCTTCTTCTGTCAGCCGGTCATGCAGATAGAGATACCGCTCCGCCATATTATCCTCATCCAGCAAATCAGGCGTTTCCAGCGCATATGGTGTTTCATCCTCGATTTTCAGCAGGTATACGGAAATATGCGTCACCGGCATCGAAACCGCCATCCGGATTTCTTCTTCCAGCATCGCTTCGGTATGCAGCGAAAGCCCCAGCATCAGATCCAGCGACAGATTCTCAAAGCCTGCCGCTGCGGCACGAAATATTGCGTCCATTCCCTGCTTTGCCGTATGATTTCGTCCGAGTACCGTGAGAATCTCATCCTGAAACGACTGGATTCCGACCGACAGCCGATTGATGCCCGCCCGTTTCCAGCCGCAAAGCTTTTCTTCTGTCATCGTCCGCGGATTTGCTTCGAGCGTAATTTCCGGATGATATAAATGACAGCGCTTCGCGACTGCGTCAAGCATCCGGCTGACCGCAGCGTCCGAAAGCAGTGATGGCGTTCCGCCGCCGAAATATACCGTATCTACCTCCAGGTTCTGCGGCAATGCAGTCAAATTGCGGCAGACAGCCTCGGTATAGGCGTCTGCCGCAGATTTCGTATAGCCGCAGGAATAAAAATCACAATACGGACATTTCTTTGCACAAAACGGAACGTGAAGATATACCCCCGTCATCTCTCGCGCTTCATTGCCGGAATCAGTTCGCCGAAAAACATATTGAATACGAAATTCAGCACCCATGCCGCAATCATCGGTATCACAGCAAATAAAAGAAGCTGCATCTTTGTCTGATGGAGAAAATATGTCGCAAATACCATGATACAGGCAATGCCGCTGAGCACGGAATTTACAATCAGATTCAGCTTCCCGTTGACACATCTTCCGCCGCAGGACGGACAGTGCGCGCCGCTCGATGACATTCCGCCCGCCCTTGCTTTGTGCCATGGGGAAATGGTCTTCTCTCCGCAATGCGGACAAGTAAATTTCATTCAGATATCTCCTTTTCCCATTATTCATCAAATTTCAGGACTGCCATGAATGCTTCGGACGGAACCTCGACCGTACCGAGCTGACGCATTCTCTTTTTACCCTCTTTCTGCTTTTCGAGCAGCTTCTTCTTTCGGGTAATATCACCGCCGTAGCACTTCGCAAGGACATCCTTCCGCATTGCCTTTACGGTTTCTCTCGCAATAATCTTTCCGCCGATTGCAGCCTGAATCGGAACTTCAAAGAGCTGACGCGGAATATTCTCTTTCAGCTTCTCCGCAATCTTTCTGGCTCTCGGATATGCCTTATCGCTGTGGACAATAAACGAAAGTGCATCCACAATCTCGCCGTTGAGCATGAAATCCAGCTTCACAAGCTTTGACGGCGCATATCCCACCAGCTCGTAATCCAATGACGCATAGCCTCTTGTACGGGATTTCAGTGCGTCGAAAAAGTCATAGATAATTTCGTTGAGCGGAAGCATATAGTGCAGGTTCACACGGTTGTCATCAATGTACTGCATATCCTTAAAGACACCGCGCCGCTCCTGACAAAGATCCATGATTCCGCCGACATATTCTTTCGGGGCGAGAATATCTGCTTTTACCATCGGTTCTTCCGCTTCCGCAATATTGGCGGGATTCGGATAATTCGTCGGGTTATCAATCATCAGCACCTCACCATTTGTCTGTGTGACACGATAAATAACCGAAGGTGCCGTTGTCACGAGATCCAGATCATACTCGCGCTCCAGCCGCTCCTGGATAATCTCCATATGGAGCAGTCCCAGAAATCCGCAGCGGAATCCGAAGCCCAATGCAATCGAGGTTTCCGGCTCAAATGTCAGTGCCGCATCATTGAGCTGGAGCTTTTCGAGTGCATCTCTGAGGTCGTTATAATGTGCACCGTCTGCCGGATAGATACCGGAAAATACCATCGGGCTGACCTTCCGATAGCCCGGAAGCGGTTCCGCACAGCGATTGTCCGCGAGCGTAACCGTATCACCGACACGCGTATCACCGATACTCTTGATGGACGCGGTCAGATATCCGACTTCTCCCGCACACAGACTGCCGCGGTTCATCAGCTCTGTCGCACTCATCACACCCGCTTCTACAATCGTGAATTCCGCGCCCGTTGCCATCAGCCGGATCCGGTCACCTGTTTTTACGGTGCCTTCCTTCACGCGGACATATATAATAACCCCCTTATACGGGTCATAGCAGCTGTCGAAAATCAATGCCTGAAGCGGCGCGGTCTCATCACCTTTCGGCGCAGGAATATCAGTCACGATGCGTTCGAGGACTTCCTCGATGTTCGTACCCAGCTTTGCCGATACACGCGGTGCGTCCATTGCCGGAATTCCAATCACCGATTCTACTTCTGACGCAATCCGTTCAGGCTCCGCGGACGGTAAATCAATTTTATTGATGACCGGTACCAGCTCCAGATCCGCTTCTACCGCAAGATACGTATTGGCAAGCGTCTGCGCTTCAATACCCTGTGACGCATCAACAATCAAAAGTGCGCCTTCACAGGCTGCCAGCGAACGGCTGACCTCATAATTGAAGTCCACATGACCCGGAGTATCAATCAGGTTGAACCGATAGGTCTCCCCGTCCTTCGCCTTATAGTCGAGTGCGACAGCACGCGCCTTGATGGTAATGCCGCGCTCACGCTCGATATCCATATTATCCAGCAGCTGTTCCTCCATATCACGTACCGCCACCGCACAGGTCTTTTCGAGAATGCGGTCGGCAAGTGTGGATTTGCCGTGGTCAATATGGGCGATAATACAAAAATTACGGATGTTCTGATTTGCCAAGCATTTTTCCTCCATTTCTGTTGCATTCCTATACAGTATAACACAGTTTCCGTCAAATTGCAATGTTTTTTTTTCGAAGCGGCGATATTTCCTGATGGTTTTGTGCGTTGACAAGTTTCCTGAAATCCGTTATAATAAAAGATGGTTTTTTACACCAAAATTTATGTGAAAGGATATCTCAAATGAAACACGCTTTTCTCCGATTCCTCTCAGGAATCACGTCTGTTTCGCTGATGCTCGGCTATGTCTCACCCGGGCTGGCGTATGCGGCAGACACAGAAACACCGACGTTTGACGCCGATATCAATCAGGACGGCAAAGTCGATGGGAAGGACAGCAATGCCATCCTTCAGCTCATCGGAACAACGATTGAGACCCTCTCCGCAGCAGAAGGCTACGAGGCATACGATGCCAACCAGAACGGCATCATTGACCCCGCTGACGCCCTCGCTGTGCTCCAGTTCGCAAACGGCGACAGAAAATCCCTTCCGGCTCCGACCGGCAGCTATCTCGATGAGTCGCTGACCCTTTCCTGCAATGACGCAGTTTCTTTTGTAAACGAAGATACAACTGTCGATTTCAATATCGTAGACTGGACAAAAGATATTGCTGCCTATGATTTCATATTCCATACCGGAGCAGGTCTGAACGGCGTATCCGTCGAATGCACCGGAAGCGGACAGTCCATCATCGACGGCAACACCATCCGTATCTTTGGTCTTGCATCCGATCTCGAATTGAACCGCGGCCATATTGCCTCGATTCATCTTTCAGCAGAAGCAGTCGGTGAATTCCCGCTTTCACTGGATGTCTCCAATATTTATACATCCAACCTCGACTATTATCGCTCCGAGGATCCGACCGCAACCATTACAAGCTATGATCTCTTCGCACCGGTCGCACTCACCGGCGAGGGCGTTTCCTCCAACTCTGTAAAGCTCTCCTGGCAGATGCCCTATTCCGAACAGCCGATTTCCGGCTTCGGTATCTTCCGTGACGGCGAACAGGTCGGCGATACCGTCGAAACATCATTCCTCGATACCGGTCTGAAAATTGATACCGAATATACTTATACGGTATGTGCATTTAACACAAAGGGTGAGCCGACAGAGCATACCTACGCGCTGAAGGTCAAGACCGGCTACCCGATTATGAAATCGGCAGGCTTCCCTTCTGCTACGATTTCTTATACCAACAGCAATCTGGCTGTCCAGTTCAATCAGAAAACACTCCTTTCTTCCCTCAGCGTCCAATTCGGTGAAAACGGTGAGGCGCTGACAAAGGAGTTCACCTATGAACAGGAAACTTTCGAATCGCTCAAAGAATATATTGATGTTTCCGGACTCACGTCTGGAGAATATCCGGTGAACGTCATTGCAACCGATATTGACGGTCAGGTGGCGAACTATAAGTTCACTGTCAAAGTCCTCAACGAAAAGCCTGCACCGCTCGTTGTCGAGGGCTATGCCGGAAGCGAATCCGTTACTCTGACATGGGATATCGCTCCGGAACCGGATGTCACACAATACTATGTATATCGTCAGACAGAAGAAGATAAGGAACCTGTCCGGATTCATGTCGTGGACAGCCGCTCCAAGCTCGACTTCACGGATACCATGCTCGACGCCGCAAAGGAATATACCTATGGCGTTACCGCCGTCACAAGCTTCGGCCTCGAAGGCGAAATGAGCAACCTCGTTACCGTTCAGCCGGATGACGATACCACTGCACCGCAGATTACCCTCTTTACGCCTAAGAGCGGCAAACGTCTTGCCCGCGAATGCATCATTTCCATTACCGCAACCGATAACAGCCGTATGGATCACGTAGAATGCCTGATCTCCTCCGACAGCGGCGAAACCTGGGAAACACTGTTCTCCGCAGAAGGCGCATCCGCAAACTTTACGCTCAACACTGCGGATTACCCCGACGGCGTTTATCACCTCAAGGCAATGGCATATGACGCCGCAGGCAACGCAAGCCTCGATACTTATGTTAATATCTATGATTTTGATAATACCGCACCCGCTCCCGTCCAGGGTATCAACCTCAAGGAGATCTATCCGACAACCGCTACCCTCGCATGGGAAGATGTTCCGGAGCAGGACTTCAGTGCATTCCTTGTTACCATATCCGGCGACGCTTACCTCAAAAATTACACGGTCACCAATAAGCTCGGTGTATCGCTGAGCGGTCTGACACCCGGAAAAACATATCTTGCTACCATTGCTGTGGTAGACCAGACCGGAAATGTCGGCGAAGCCTCCGAACCCTTCACCTTTACGACACCCGATGATGTCACAGCACCCGTTGTTACCTACCTTGCGGTCCCGTCTACGATCCGCAACGGTGAACGCTATGAGGCGACGCTCACTGTCAGCGACGAATCTCCCATCTCTACCTACTACTTCCAGTATTCTCAGGATAAGGTCAACTGGAAAACCTCTTCAAGCTCCACACGTTATGTCAGCTTCTATGTCACCGGTCTCGAAGACGGTGTTGCATATGTACGTGCATACGCAGTCGACCGCTATCATAACTCCGGAAAACCGGAAAATGCAATCATCCATGAAATTCAGGTTGACAACACGCCGCCTTCTTCGATCCCGACACTTGCTGCCGAACAGGTCGGCAATACCGTCAAGCTGAGCTGGAACAAAATCGACGGCGAATCCAAACAATTCTTTGTCCTCGAACGCTCGCTCACCGGCGAAACGAATTCCTATACCGAAATCGTGACCAATACCTACGCAACCTCCTATACCGACCGCAATGTTGTACCCGATACAACGTATTACTACCGCATCGCGATTGTGGATGCAATCGGAAACCGAAGCGCATTCAGTGAGCCGATCGAAATCCACACGGAAACGGACTCGGTTCCGCCTACCATCGCACACGCTTATCTTTCGGCTGCCGGCATCATCTGTGAGGTCACTCGTATCTTCCAGGTCATCGCAAAAGACGATGTTTGTCTCAAGGAAGTTTCCCTTTCCTATGCAGTCGATGATTCGGAGGAATTCACCGAGCTGACCGGTGAAACCGAAACGAATTCCGATTCCACCTCCATTCGTGTCATGGCAACGCTTCCGGAAAAAGTCCTCAATGTACAAAAAGTCACAATCCGTGTCATCGCAACGGATATAGCCGGAAATTCCACGGAGCCGACCGATTATTCCTTCCCGGTCGATAACAGCAAGGCACAGCTCGAAAATGTGAAGGCAGAACCCGGCGACGCTAAGGTGGATATCTCATGGGAATGCCCGGATCTGACCGATGTCAAATGCTTTGATCTCTACCGCACCGTAAATGACGGCATTACCTATACGCTTGCAAGCAATATCCGTCCTGTTGCAGACAAGACCACTTATTCCTATACCGACACAAGACTGAACGAATCCGGTTCCTATGTCTATATGCTTGTCGCACATAAAAAATCCGGAAATATAACGACTGTTACAACAGAACCGCTGGATATCATCGGTATTCCGGTACCCAAGCTGATTGTCGAAACCACCCAGAAGCTTGGCGCGGCATACTATTTTGATGCCACCGAATCCACTGTGGAAAAAGAAATTACCTCTGTCGTCATTGATTACGGCGACGGCACCTCTGATGAAACCTCCAAGGTTTCTTCTGCAAAATTCCAGCACACCTATGAGGCAGCCGGCGAATATACCGTTACCCTGACCTGTACCAACAGTGCCGGCGTTTCCAAGAGCTGCACGACAGTCGTCAATGTTGAAGATGTCTCCCAGCTCGCCAATGTCAATGTTCAGGTAAAAACTACAACCGGTGAGCCTGCATCCTATATTTCCGTTTATATGGATGTCGGTACCGACCAGCAGGCATCCTATGAAACCGATGCAAATGGCTTCGTCAATTTCCTTGCCCCGGCCGGTGAGCATGAAATCGGCGTTTTCGGCAACAACTACCTCCCTGTAACCCAGACCGTAAAACTGATTCCGGGCGCCGATAATCAGGTCGATTTCTCTGTTGTCTGCAATCAGCTCGTTGACGCTTCGTTCGAAATCACCCGTATGACGCTCTCCGAAATCAAGGCTGCCGGCATCAATGTTGCAGACCCGAATAATATGAATATCGTCCGGATTGATGTCCAGCTGTTCTATGCGTCCGAAGATATTGCAAAAACCAAAGATGATCTGAAAATCTTCTATGATTTTAAAGAAGAACGCTTCTATCTCCCCGAAGAAATGCAGGAAAAGGGATACGAAGTCCGTTCCATTAAGCTGAACAACAAGAAGGACGAAATCGACGCAATCGTTCTGATGCAAGTCCCGACCGAAGTATATTCCCTCAAAGAATTCTTCAATATCAAGATGGTCGTCATCAACAATGCCGACGAACCCTTTACCCTTGAGGACTGCTCCGCTACCCTCAATGTTCCCGATGGTCTGACGATCATGGAAGAAAATTCCAGCCCCCGCACCGCAAAAATGCCCGACATCAAAGGCAAGGGAACCGGTGAAGTCAACTGGATTGTCCGCGGCGATCAGAAGGGCAATTACAAGATTTCCGCTGACTTCAACGCAACACTCGCAAAATTCAATGAGCCTGTTTCCTATAACTTTGTTTCTGACCAGAAAATCTATGTCCTCGGCTCCTCCGCACTCGACATCGAGCTGAATCTCAACCCCTCTATTTCCAACAACAAGCTTCGTGTCGAAGTGAAAATCCACAACAAATCCGGTATCAATGTCAACATGGTCGGTGCGAAAATTAAAGATCAGGTCTACACGATCAACCACACCGAACAGAGTGAAGTCACCGCAAAACTCATTCAGTCCCGCTTCACCGGTACAGATGGTGTCCGGAAAGTCCTCGATAATATGCCCGAAACCCTCGATACCCTCCAGCCGGGCGAAACCTTCAGCCTCCTTTATGAAATGGTCGGGCTGAGCGGCGAGTATAACTTTAAAACACTGAAGGCAATCGGCGAAACCCTCAAGACAAACTTCCAGGGGGATGCAAAGGTTACTGTCAATATCAAGCCGGTTGGAAAAGTGGATGTAAACTCCCTGTTCTACGGCATCAAATTCGACCGCGAAAAGGATTTCCTTATCGCTGTCCGCAATAAGGCCCGTCAGGAACTTCAGGATGCTGCTGTCACAATCTATCACTACGAAAGCGGCAAGAAAATTGTCCACGCACAAGGTGTGACCGATGAACGCGGAAGACTCATTGTTCCGCGCGATCCCGACGATACGAACGGCTATATCATCAGCGTCACCAAGAACGGATATGACGACCATCTCGAATGCGCATTCCACTTTACAAGTAATTCCACCTCCAAGATTATCGTCATGCAAGGCGAATACGACGAAAAGGACTATAAGCTGACAAGTGCTGAGATTATTGATGATACCAGACGTTACTACAATGTCCTTACCGCCGGCTACACGATTACACAGGGCATAACCTCGAATTTCCAGCTGACGGTCAAGGGCTCGACGGATATTACGAAATACGCAATCGTACAGGATGGATATACCATTAAGAACTGTACACCCGATGAGGAAGGCAAGGGCATCTTCCAGGAGCTCAGACCCTCTCAGTTTGATCCGGGTGAAACCGTTGTGATCCGTTCCTATCTCGAAACCGGCGATTATATCGAAACCAAACTGAAGATTACGGTTGCGGAAAATCCGGAACGGTATGAAGCTAATATTGCAGAGACTATCGAAAGTCAGATATTAGACAACAAAAGCGTCGGAATGAAAGTTCCCGACAGTATCCCATTTATCAGTGGTCTTGAAATCAACCTTGCACTCCCGGAACTCAAAGGTCTGGTTGACATTGAAACATCATTTAAAATGAATGACAAAGACACTTTAAAAGTTGAGTTTGAAGTTTCCGTAAACGGATGCAAACCGGAAGGCAAGGCTTCTAGCCCTACCTACAGCAATGCCGATACAGCGATTCAGAATATCAGTCAGCTTGCCAACAAGGTACTTGATACCCCGACAATTTCAGAACCGAAAGAGCTCTTTAAATTAAAACTCGGAAAAGCAGAAGGCTATTTTTCCATCGGTTTATGTGCAAGCGGAACCTGGGATCTTGATACCAGCGATTTTGAGATGAAAGCTCAAATATACCTGATTATGGGATTAGGCGGTGAGATCCTATACCATCCATTCATTATTCCTACACCGATCCTCGGTATCCCCGCATTCTTTACCTTAGAGGGTGATCTGTCCCTGAAAGCCGGTGCCCAGTTGAAAATCCAAAAAGGTAAGAAACCGGATTTCAAGTTCTTACTCAACCCCTCTCTCACACTGGAAGCACAACTCTGTCTCGGCGGTAAATTCGACGATTTTGAAATTGCTGTCGGATTTGCGGGCGATATCGGCGCGAACGTAGAATTCGTGTTCCCTCCTGCTGAACTTCAACTATTTGAGATTTCCGGAAATGTATATTTCCATGTAGGCGTAGGCTTCTACGAACATGACTTCCTTCTTATCGGCGGTAAATATGAATTCTACCCCGGCGGTAGTGGTGAAGTTACAAGCCCATTCTTCAACCACAAACTCTCTCGCAATGAGCTTCTTGCGCTCGGTGTCACAGAGGAACAAATCGAAGAAATGCAAGAACAGATGCAGGCTCCTGCACCTAAAAAACCGGCTGCAATCTGGAACGGCGCACTTTCTGAGGATGGTTCGCTCAGCGTGCTCGAAGCCAATGCCGCATCTTCTTCCGCTCCGCAGCTTGTCGCCTGCGGCGATACCGCAATGCTGATCTGGACATCTCAGGATGCTGCACGCGGTACTTATAACGCACAGCATCTTGTCTACTCCATCTATGACCAGAAATCCAGAACATGGAGCAACCCGCAGCAGGTAGACGATAACCTGAAACCGGAACATATGCCTTCCGTGATCTCAACCGAAAACGGTATCTATCTTGTGTATCAGGAAGCTAATACGTCCATTGCGGATGGTGAAGAAATTGACTATGTCGCTGCTATGACAGATATCTCCCTCACAATTGCACGTTATGACGCAGAATCCGGTAAATTCACTGATTTCACTGCAATTCCGACACAAAAAGAGGGCAACTTCATTTCTACCGGCAAATTCCTCGAAGGTGCTGACGGTAAGCTTTATATGTTCTACCCCGAAAACAGCGTCTACAACAGATATGACGCAGACGCTGCAAACACAATCTACTGCACCACGCTGACAGAAGACGGCTGGTCCGAATCCACCGCAGTCTGCAAAAATATCCCCGCACTTAACGGCTATGCCTGCATGAACAATGCAGACGGTCAGCCGATGGTCGCTTACCTCTCGGACGCTGATTCCGATTTCACAACCAATGATGACATTCAGCTTATTGTTTCCGACCTCGAAGGCACATCCTATGTGCTCAAGCAGGGCGCTCTTTCCGGACTGACATACAGCAGCCTCCCGCAGGGCGGTAAAGGTCTGATGTGGCTCGAAAATAACGCATTCTGCTATTCCGACAATCTCAACGACGCAAAGGTTCTCTGTCAGCCTGATGGCTATCTGGTCTCCACCAGCTATGCTGTACACGGCAGCCAGATCTTCTTCAACGGATCCTGCGGTGATGAGACTGCATTCTATTCTACAACCTACAACGCAGACACCGCTTCCTTTGCACCGCCTGTCATGGTTGCAGATATGGACGGAACCACCTTCGCTCAGCCTCAGCTCCTGACGGTTGGCAATGAAACACTCTATGCATTCGGCGGTATTTCCTACATTACAAATGAGGAAAAGCCCGAAGAAATCACCTCCGTCGGTTCTGTTCTCTGCGGCACACTCACCGAAACAACAGATGTCACACTCGATGATGTTACCTATTCTATGGACACGGTTACTGCCGGCAAGGAATTCCCCGCAACACTCTATATCACAAACAATGGTTCTAAGCCGATTCCTTTTGTTACCGCAGCACTTGTGGACGCAGAAGGCAGACAGTATGAAGTGAAGGAAATTGAAACCAATCTCCTCCCCGGTGAAAACGGTACCTTCGAGTATGCACCGATCCTCCCCGCAGACTACCTGAATAAAGCATACAGCATTTCCATTACACCGGAACATGAAGACTGCAACCCCGATGACAATGCGCTGGAACTGCAGTTCCGTCTGACAGATCTCTCCATCGAAACCTTTGTGGAATATGATGAAGATGAATCCTTCGTCACACTCATTGTCACAAATAACAGCCAGCTTCCTACCAATGCTGCAATTATCGCAGAAAATTCCCAGGAGGAAACACTGCGTCTGATCTCAGATGAAATTGCTGCCGGAAGCTCCGTCGTCTTTACGGTCGATGCAAAAGAACTGCTGGGCTCCGCAAAGCGTGATTTCGTAAGCCTCACTGTCCAGCCGGATATCTACGATTATAATACCAGAAACAACACGGCAACTGTCCTTCTCGCATATGACGGCTTCCATGATGAAGAACTCGGTGATATCGACTTCAATGGTGTTATCAACAGTGACGACTCGACACTCATTCTCAAGCATTATCTCGATACGGTCCTTGAACAGCCGTCTGAGCTCTCCGCTGCACAAGTCGGTATTTCCGATATCAATGCGGACGACACCATCAATGCTGACGACGCAAACTATGTTCTCCTCTACTACGTCAGCACCATGATCGGCACAACCGATCAGACGCTTTCCGACTTCATTGAATCCTATCTCAAAGGAGGTTCTGCTGAATGAAGAAATTCCTTCTTTCACAATCAGCAAAATACTGCACCAAACGAATTGCAGCGCTCACAGCCGCTTTCGTCATCCTGTCCCAGAGCGGACAGGGCAGCTTTGCTGCATTCTTCTCCAATTCTTCTGACCAACCGGAGGCTGTGAAAACAGCCCTCCGGGAACGTCATTCCCTTTTCCTCAATGCGACTGCGGAGGAAACGACTCCGAAGGAAACCACAACCAAAGCCGCTGCAACTACTGCCACTACAACTTCCACCACCACTACAACAACCACTTCTACTACAACTGCCGCAACGACAACAACGGCTGTGATGAAAGACACAGCGCTTGGTTTTTCCTATCGCGTCTACCCCGAATATGTAACCATTATATCCGCTCTTTCCGATCTCGAAACCGTTACGATCCCTGAAACCATCAAAGGTCTTCCCGTTACCGGCATCGAATCGAACGCTTTCGAATCGAAAAAGCGCCTCAAGAGCGTGACACTTCCCGATACCGTAAAATTTATTGGCTCCAATGCATTTTACAGCTGTAACTCGCTGGAAAATATCCAGCTCAACGAGGGCTTGGAAACCATCGGCAGCTACGCATTCGGATACTGCTATGCACTCAAATCCATTGAAATCCCCGATACCGTGGAATACATTTCAAATTCTGTTTTCTATTACTGCAGTGCGCTTTCGAAAATCACCCTTCCAAAAGCACTTCCTGTGATTGAAGACAATACATTTGAAAACTGTTATTCGTTATCCGAGATTGAAATCCCCGACACCGTAACTTCGATCGAATCGTATGCTTTCAATGAATGCCTATCACTCACTTCCATTACCTTACCCGATTCGCTCCTCCATATCGGAAGCAGTGCGTTCTCATATTGCAGTACATTGGAAGAAGTCCGGTTCAACGAAAAACTCGCTGCAATCGACAATGATGCCTTTTACAGGACTGCACTCAAGGAATTAGAGCTTCCGGAATCTCTTTCCGGACTCGGTCGAGATGCATTCCAGTGCTGTTATTCTCTTTCTAAAGTTTATATTCCGTCTAATCTCACTGCAATTCCCGATTGCTGTTTTTCTGATTGCTATGCGCTCTCGGAAGTCGAATTGGCCGAAGGCTGCAAAACGATCGGTGGGAGTGCATTTGGTAACTGTTATGTGCTGAAATCCATTACACTCCCTGCATCGCTGACTGAGATCAAGTTAGATGCATTCTACAACAACAAAGCGCTTACAGAAGTCAAGTTTGCGGATAACGCAGCGCTGACAACGATTATGGATTCTGCTTTTGAAGGCTGTCAAAAGCTCCGGACCATCGAACTTCCGGATACTGTCGAAACGATCGGCGGAAACGCATTCGAAGACTGCTATGAAATGGAGCTGGAGGCTCTCCCGGCTTCTTTAACAACAATCGGAACCTACGCATTCTCATACTGCCGCAAATTAAAATCTGCGATTCTTCCGGAAACTGTTCAGGAAATCGGCTCCGGTGCATTCAATAACTGCACCGGTATTCTGACCGCTGTCATTCCGGATTCCGTCCAGACATTCGGCGACTCTATCTTCAGCAGCTGTCAATCGCTCGAATCCGTCACACTCCCGAACAGCATGACAACTATCCCGGACTCAATGTTTGCGTATTGTTCGAACCTTAAAAAAATAACGATTCCTGAAAACCTTTCCACAATCTCAAGGCAAGCCTTCTACAACTGTGCATCACTGTCATTCAACGAAATTCCTTCTACTGTGACAAGCATCGGTTACAAGGCATTCAGCGGCCTCAAAGAGATCCGGAAGCTGAAGTTTTCCGCAGACTGCACCTACGCAACCTATGCATTCAGCGGACTGAAAAATATCAAGGTGCTGGTTCTGAAGCCGGGTATGAAGCTGACAGTAGGTATGTTCGCAGCTATGCCCGATCTGGAAACTGTATATTTTGAAGGAAGTATCAGTTCCTATACACTGCCGAAATCCTTATTCTCCAACTGTTCCAAGCTGAAAGACATCCATTATAACGGTCAGATCAAGTCGCTTCCGGAAAATTTCTTCAACGGTTGTTCTGCGCTTGCACTGGATGCTGAAACAATCAACAAAATCACCAGTTTCGGTGTGTATGCATTGGGCAATTGCAGATCCATTACCGGCGAGATCACATTTGCACCGGATGTTTCAATCGCTGAAAAAGCATTCTCCGGCTGTACCGGCATCACCGCGTTCAATTTCCCTTATTCGGCCAGATCGCTTGGCGAATACTGTTTCTCGGATACCGGTATCACAAGCATTTCGATGCCCCCCAATTTCTCTTCCACACCCAAAGGTATCTTTTATAACTGCAATCAGCTGGTTACGATTACGATCCCGGATCAGATCACATGGATCGGCGTCAGTACATTCGCCAACTGCAAAAAACTGGAAACTGTCAACTTCCATTCCAGAGTCAGCACCCTCGCGGACAGAGTTTTCCAGGGCTGCTCATCCCTCAACCATGTTGAACTTCCCGACGCCTGTACGACGATCGGTCCCTATGCTTTCCAGTCCTGTTCCTCCCTCGATACCATTCGTCTTTCCGAGAATTTATCCACAATCTATTATAATACATTCTCTCATACTGCTTTCAAGACCATTCAGCTTCCGTATAACCTCACAAGCCTCGGTGAAAATGCATTCGAGTACTGCGAAAATCTGGAATCCATTTCGTTCCCGCCAAAACTCAACGTCATTCCTTCAAATGCATTTTATCGGTGCACTGCACTCAAATCCGTAACATTCACCAACAATATCCATACCATTGATTCGTACGCATTTCAATATTGCAGCGCACTCAAATCCATCAAAATTCCTTCGTCAGTCACAAAGCTCGGATACGCTGCATTTTATGAGTGCACCGCACTCCAATCGGCTGAAATTCCGGCGCACATCAGCACTCTGGACGGTTCAACCTTCCGTGGATGCACCAGTCTTACCAATGTCACACTTCCGGACACGCTCAAAACAATTGGATATAATACCTTTTCTGAATGTGATGCACTCAAAAAGATGACGATTCCCGAAAGTGTCAATTCCTTCTCCCAGTTTTCGTTCCCCCCGACCATCAAGCTGTATGTTGCAGCAGACTCCGCAGCAGAAGCATGTGCCAAGCAATACGGTTTCTCCTATGCTTACTACGGGGACGAAGAACCGGATACCACAACAACGGTCGAAACGACAACGGTACCCGGCAGCACAACCACCACAACGACCACCACACAGGTCACGACCGCAGTTCATACGCTCCCAAGCGATGCTGTACTCAACGAAGACTACGGACTCTATCTCCAAAGTGACACCTGGGGTCGCCTGACTGTCGTAGGCTGTGACCAGACCAGAACCGAGGTTGTCGTACCGAAAGAAATCGACGGAAAATCAATCAGCGACATTGCCGCCTATGCATTTGCAGATGCTATGATGGAATCTCTCGTCATCGAAGCCGACGTTTCCCTTCCGAATTATATGTGCTGTAACTCCAAGGAACTGAAAACCGTTGACTTCACAAGCTATGTCACGTATCTTCCCTCACACTGTTTTGACGGATGCAGCTCACTGGTATCCCTTCCGAACACATATATTACCAGTATGTCGGATTCAGTTTTCCGCAACTGTACTTCATTCAATATTACGGAATGGCCTGCGCTGCAATATACAAGTGACGGCGCATTTGAAGGCTGTACGTCTCTGACAGCATTCAAGATTTCCCCGAGCTTCTACTCCATATATACTCGGATGTTTAAGGGCTGTACGTCTCTAACCGAGATCACAATTCCCAACGGTATCAACTATATTTATGATGAAGCATTCATGGACTGTACGGGACTGAAAAAAGTAACACTGAGCAACAGCTTGACTTATCTGAATGAATCTGTATTCGAAAACTGTACTTCTCTCGAAACAGTAATCATGGGATGCAATATCAACTCGATCTATGACTATGCATTCAAGAATTGTACTTCGCTCAAAGAAATCGAGCTTCCGGATACACTTTCTTATCTGGATGACGCTGCGTTCCAGAACTGCTCATCGCTGAAATCCATTACAATCCCAAGCGGCGTTACTTATATCTACTCCAATACATTCCAGAACTGTACTTCCCTCGAAGAAGTCATTTTCAACGACAGCATTTCCGGTATCAGCGATTATGCATTTGACAACTGTACTTCGCTCAAGGAAATTACTCTCGGTAAGAACATCACCTCAATCTACAACTATGCGTTCAGCAACTGTACTTCCCTCGAACGCTTTATCATCCCCGGTACTTCATCTGTATATTTCAACAGTTATGCATTCCTGAACTGTCCGAATCTCACGGAAATCGACTCCAACGCATCTTATATCAGTCTGTCTGATTACGCGCTCGGTTTCCGTTCCGGTGAAGACAATACCAGCTATCTCCCTGCCGAAAAGACTGTCAACATCATTACATTCCCCAACATCAACATTCAATCGTATATGGAGGGATATCCCGATGCGAATATCTCTATCGAATATAAGGGTATTACCTACCATATGAATGAAACCGGCGACGGTATCATCATCGACAAGATTTCGCTTGATATCTCCAGATCCCCCAGCATCTATCTCCCTTCGCAGCTGAACGGAATTGATATTGTACAGGTCGGTAACGGTACCGTTTGTCTGGAAACAACGGGTAACGGCAGCGTATCCATCAGCATTCCTGACACAGTCCGCAGAATCGAAAACTATGCATTCCTCGGCTGTGAAGCACTAAACAGCGTTTCCGGATGCGCAGGACTGACAGAAATCGGTCTGGAAGTCTTCTATGGCACGAGATACCAGGAGTCCAAAGCTGCACAAGGGACAGACATGATCTTCAATGACACAATTCTCTATCGCTGCTTTACCACCAATCCCGAATATACGGTGCCTGACGAAATCACATATATCGCAGCAGATGCATTCCGTGATAACCACACAATTGAGACTGTCATTCTTCCGGCTACGGTTACCACGATCTGTGACGGTGCATTCTTCAACTGTACTGCACTCCGGTCTATCGTGATGCCCGAAAGTCTCGTAACACTCGGCAATACGGTATTCGGCGAATGCAGCGCTCTGACATCTGTGGCACTCAATCAGAATCTCCAGAACATCGGTCAGAATATTTTCTATGCCTGTGACGCACTCGAATCTGTCACTGCACCCGAAAATTCGACTGCTGCTGACTGGATTGCACAAAACTTCCCGTCCTGATATTTCCATCCGGACAATATCCCAAAGTAAAAACCGCCTGCATGATTTCTCATGCAGGCGGTTCCGTTTGATCATATATACTATTTATATATACAATAAAAATACACCCATGCCAAAACAGCATGGGTGTATTCTCGTTTAGTTCTCGGAATCATAATCGAATTCTTCCTCGGTATTCTCCGACAGCGCATCCTGATTGCCGATGCTGTAAAACCGTTTATAATCCGACGGTGTACAATGCTTGATTTCCTTGAAGATGCGGTTGAATGTCGTAAGACTCGAAAATCCCGAACGCATCGCAACTTCTGTAATCGGAATGGACGGATCCAGCAGCAGCATTTCTGCGGCACGTGTCCGGCGGAGATTGATGTACTGTAAATAGGACATCGAATTGAATTCCTTGAAGATACGGGAAAAATGGTATTTACTGTATCCCGCAATATCCGCGAGCTTATCCAGAGAAATATCATACATATAGTTCTTATCAATATACTTGAGCACCATATTGAATTTCTCGGAATACTGGTACATCTTGTCCTTTGCACAGGCAAGCGAGATACGTGTCCGCTCGATCTGATACTCACGCACAGATACCAGAAGGCTGATCAGATTCATGTAGATTTTGACATCAGAGATTTCCGAATATGCATAATACTGGGAATAAATATCCAGTATTGCTTTTTTCGCCCGAAGATACAGCGTCTTATCCAGTTCTGGCGTAATATGCTGGGGCGTTGCAAGCACAGGCTTGATTGCGTCCAGTGCACTGACATCCGAAAGCACACTGTTGTCACACTGGAAAATAATTCTTCTTCCTTCCTGCGGCGGGAGTGTATGCAGCTCTCCGGGCGGGATAATCAAAATCTCACGCTCCTCAAGCAAAAAGCTTTCTCCGCCGGTTCGGACTGTGAATGAATTCTCAATCGGCATAATAATTTCAATCGCATTATGCCAGTGGGTCGGGTAAAACTCCGTTTGTACATTGTCATAAAGCATGACAAATCGTTTATTTTCGTATTCTACTGTCTCGAAATCACCGGATAAATTCTTAATCATATCAATTTCTCCCTAAATAACGTTCATATCGCTTCCTTTTTCTCTCTGATGCAGCAAAATCACAACAACGTTTCCAATTGCCCAAAATTTGCTCCGGAAACACGCGCAGATTGCCCTTTTGCTACATTATTATTATAGTACAAAGTTGATTTTTTGTAAATACCTTTCGAACATTTTGTACGAAATGAGCAATTTTCAGCAACAAAACCGCAATTTTTGGCTAGTCTATTTGGTGATAATGATATATAATGGTTACAAATGAAAGGAGCTAGATATGTCTGTAAAATGCTACGAAACCGAATATAAGAATTTCGGGCGCTGTGTTTGCCTCGATAATGGCATCATCAAGCTCATGGCTACCATCGAAGTCGGTCCGCGTATCATCTATTTTGGTATCCGCGGAAAAGACAATATCCTTTTCGAAGACCTCGACAGGGATTTCTATGAGATGAACCGCGGCTATGGTATCTGGTATGCCTACGGCGGACACAGACTCTGGTCTGCACCCGAAGTAATGCCCGAAACCTATCTCCCCGACAACAATCCGGTCAGCTATACTTTCAAAAATAACACGCTGATCCTGACACCCGACATGACCCTGTCCAAAAAACAGTTCCGGCTTGTTTGTGAAATGACAGAAGGAAATGTTGTACATATCACAAATTCCATTACCAACTGTTCCGATACACCCCAGCGCTTCGCGCCCTGGTCAGTCACAGGCTTCGCGTCCGGCGGCACCGAATTCATTCCGCTCTGCACCGAGAAAACAGGCTTCCTCCCCAATCGCACAATGGCACTCTGGAGCTACTCCAGTCTCCGGGACGAACGCTTTGCCCTTGCCGACAACTACGCAACCCTGCAGCACGATGAACACTGCAATACACCGTTCAAGGTCGGCTTCAATGTCAACGACGGATATGTCGTCTACGCCGCAAACGGTCAGGTGCTCCGCAAATCTTTTGCAGCTTACGAAAAAACGGATTATCCCGATTTCTGCTGTAATTTCGAAACCTATACCAATCAGCATTTCCTTGAAGTCGAATTACTCGGCGAGGAACGTGAATATAATCCGATGGAAACCGCATCGCTGAAAGAAACCTGGGAAATCACTGAGTCGAAACTTCCCACCAATGATGTTATTTCCTCGTATATTCAGAAAATATAAGGGAAAACCCCAATGGAGGAATCATCTTGGAGAAATATCAGAATCCTGCGCTGAGTCCGCTGGAGCGCGCAGTCGATCTTACCGACCGGATGACGGTTGAAGAACAGTGCGGCCAGCTCATCTACGACGCTCCCGCAATCGAGCGCCTCGGCATTCCTGCCTATAACTGGTGGAATGAAGGACTGCACGGACTCGCTCGTGCAGGTGTTGCAACAATGTTCCCCCAGGCAATCGCTCTCGCTGCCATGTTCGACGCAGAGGGAATGAAAGCTGTTGCAGATGTAATTTCTACTGAAACACGTGCAAAATACAACGAAATCTCAAAACATGAGGATCGTGATATCTATAAAGGACTGACGCTATGGTCTCCGAACATCAATATTTTTCGTGATCCCCGCTGGGGCCGCGGTCAGGAAACCTACGGCGAAGATCCCTATCTGACTGCCATGCTCGGAAAGGCTTTTGTCGAAGGTCTTCAGGGCGACGGCAAGGTTATGAAAACTGCCGCTTGTGCAAAGCATTACGCTGTACACAGCGGTCCCGAGGCAATCCGCCATTCCTTTGATGCCGTTGCATCCAAAAAGGATATGGAAGAAACCTACCTCCCTGCATTCCGCGTTCTTGTCGAGGATGCAAAGGTCGAGGCTGTGATGGGTGCTTATAACCGCGTCAACGGCGAAGGCGCCTGCGCAAGCACGGTTCTGATGGATCGCCTCAAGGAATGGGGCTTTGACGGTCATTTCGTTTCTGACTTCAATGCCCTCGAAGATTTCGATATCAACCACAAGCTCACCAAAAATCAGGTGGAAACCGCTGCTGCGGCAATCAAAAGCGGCCTCGACCTCAATGCCGGCAGAGTCTATGAAAAACTCATGCAGGCACTCGAAAAAGGGCTTGTTACAAAAGAAGATATCCGTAACGCCTGCATCCATGTCATGCGTACTAGAATCCGTCTGGGAATGTTTGACGCGGAAACCGAATATGACAAGATTCCGTACAGCGTTGTCGCCTGTGAAGAACATAAGGCGTTTTCGCTCAAATGTGCAGAGCGTTCGATGGTACTGCTGAAAAACAACGGTATTCTCCCGCTCGATCTCAGCAAGTATCAGACCATCGGTGTCATCGGCCCCAACGCAAACAGCCGTGAAGCACTCGAAGGCAACTACTGCGGTACTGCCGACAGATATGTTACCTTCCTCGAAGGTGTTCAGGATGCTTTCTCCGGTAGAGTCCTCTACTCTCAGGGCTGTCACCTCTATAAAGACCGCACCAGCGGACTTGCAAGAGCCAATGACCGTATCGCAGAAGCCGAAACTGTTGCGGAACAGTCCGATCTCGTCATCCTCTGCGTCGGTCTCGATGCTTACATCGAGGGCGAAGAAGGAGATGCAGGAAACGAATTCTCCTCCGGCGATAAGATCGACCTCAGACTCCCCGCACCCCAGAGACTTCTCCTTTCCAAGGTCCTCGCAAAAGGAAAGCCTACCATTATCGTAACCGCTGCCGGAAGTGCCATCAATGTCGAGGCTGACTGTGACGCACTCGTCCATGCATGGTATCCCGGTCAGTACGGCGGTAAGGCGCTCATGAACCTGCTCCTCGGAAATACCGATTTCTCCGGTAAGCTCCCTGTCACATTCTATGAGACAGCCGATAAGCTCCCCGATTTCTGCGACTATTCCATGGCAAACCGTACATACCGCAATATCAGCGACAACGTCCTCTATCCGTTCGGTTTCGGTCTTTCCTATGCGAAAACCGCCTGCAGCAACCTCAAGGTTGACGGCATGAATGTTACACTCGATATCACCAATACCGACAGCCGCGACACGGAAGATGTTGTTCAGCTCTATATCAAGGATGATGCAGCCTGTGCCGTAAAGAATTACAGCCTCTGCGGATTCCGGCGTGTCGCACTCGCGGCAAACGAAACCAAACAGGTTTCCCTTACACTCCCGAAGTCAGCGTTCGAGTCTGTGGATGATGACGGCGTCCGCGCTGTCCGCGGCAAACAGTTCACGCTCTTTGCCGGTACACAGCAGCCTGATGCAATCAGCGAACAGCTCCTCGGTTCCAAGTGCCTGACCACACAGATCATTCTGTGAGTATCATACAAAATGGAGGTTAATTTAAGCATGAAAGAATACTTCAGCATTGGCAAAATCCCCTTTGAGGGAAAGGATTCCACCAATCCGTTTGCGTTCAAGTATTACAACCCGGAAGAAATCATCGACGGTAAGACGATGAGAGAACAGTTAAAGTTCGCGCTTTCCTGGTGGCATACCATGGGCGGCGACGGCACCGATATGTTCGGATGTGGTACCACCGATAAGACATGGGCAGAATCCGATCCCGAAAAGCGTGCGATCGCTAAAGTTGATGCCGCATTTGAGCTGATGGAAAAACTCTCCATCGACTACTACTGCTTCCATGACCGCGATCTCTCTCCGGAGTACAGCTCTCTTGCAGAAAGCAATGAAAAGCTCGAAAAGGTTGTAGATTATCTCGAAAAGAAGCAGAAGGAAACCGGTAAGAAACTCCTCTGGGGTACTGCAAAGTGCTTCGATCATCCGCGCTATATGCACGGTGCAGGCACTTCCCCCTCCGCTGATGTCTTTGCTTACGCTGCTGCACAGATCAAAAAAGCACTCGAAGCAACTGTAAAACTCGGCGGTACAGGTTATGTCTTCTGGGGCGGAAGAGAAGGCTATGAAACCCTCCTCAATACCGATATGGGTCTTGAGCTGGATAACATGGCCCGCCTGATGAAGATGGCTGTTGAATACGGCAGAAGCATCGGTTTCACGGGTGATTTCTACATCGAGCCGAAGCCGAAGGAGCCGACCAAGCATCAGTATGATTTCGATACCGCTACCGTACTCGGCTTCCTCAGAAAATATGGTCTCGATAAGGACTTCAAGATGAACATCGAAGCCAACCACGCTACACTTGCACAGCACACCTTCCAGCATGAGCTGAATGTTGCTCGCACAAACGGCGTCTTCGGTTCCATCGATGCAAACCAGGGTGATGGTCTGCTCGGCTGGGATACCGACCAGTTCCCGACCAATGTTTACGAAACAACCATGTGCATGTACGAAGTCATTAAGGCCGGCGGCTTTACCAACGGCGGTCTCAACTTCGATGCAAAAGCTCGCCGCGGTTCCTTTACCATGGAAGATATCTTCCTCTCCTATATCGCCGGTATGGATGCTTTCGCACTCGGCTACAAGGCTGCTCGCAAACTCGTTGAGGACGGCAGAATCGATAAGTTCATCGCTGATCGTTATGCTTCCTGGACAACCGGCATCGGTGCTGACATCATCTCCGGTAAGGCTGATCTCGCAGCACTCGAAGCTTATGCGCTCTCCAAGGGCGAGGTTACCGATTCCCTTACAAGCGGCAGACAGGAAATGCTCGAATCTATCGTGAACAACGTCCTGTTCAGCCTCTAATCTCTATTCATTTATCCGTTAAGTACTGTCGGAACTCTCCGACAGTCAAAATAAAACAACTCATGGAGGATTTATTATGAAAAAGGTTGTATCCGCACTTGCAGCTCTGACTATGCTGCTCACCTTCACAGCTTGTACTGATGACAGCGATGCTGGCAACAAGCCTGCTGAGACCACCGCTCCCGCTTCTGATTCTGAAAAGCCCGCTGATAAGGATGAGGAAGAAGAGAAGCCCGCTGACGGCGAGAAGACCACTCTGAACATCTATGCTTTCACTGATGAAGTTCCGGGCATGGTTAAGAAGTACTGCGAGATGAACCCTGATTTCGCTGCAAAGTACGAAATCAAGGAAACCATCGTTCCGACAACTGACGGTCTGTATCAGCCCGCTCTCGACCAGGCTCTCCTGGGCGGCGGCAAGGATGCTCCCGATATGTACGCTGCAGAGGCTGCTTTCGTTCTGAAGTATACGCAGGGCGACATGGCTAAGTATGCTGCTGCTTATGATGATCTCGGCATCGACACCGCTGCTAAGATCGCAGAAGCTGAAATCGCTCAGTACTCCGTTGATATCGGTACCAACGGCGACGGCAAGGTTGTAGGTCTGGGCTACCAGGCTACCGGCGGTGCGTTCATCTATCGTCGTTCCATCGCTAAGGATGCATTCGGCACGGATGATCCCGCAACCATTAAGTCCGAAATCGGCCCGGGCTGGGATAAGTTCTTCGAAGCAGCTGAAAAGCTGAAGGCTAAGGGCTACGGCATCGTTTCCGGTGACGGCGATATGTGGCACGCTGTTGAGAACAGCTCCGAGAGCGGCTGGGTTGACGGCAACAAGCTCGTCATCGACGCTAAGCGTGAGGCATTCCTCGATCAGTCCATGAAGCTCATGGAAAACAACTACCACAACGATACTAAGGACTGGGAGGAAGGCTGGTTCTCCGATATGAAGGGCGAAGGCAAAAAGGGTATCTTTGGCTTCTTCGGACCGGCTTGGCTCATCAACTACACCATGGGCGATAACTGCGGCGATGATAAGGCAACTGAAGAGCGCGAAGGCACATGGGGCGACTGGGCTGTTTGTGAGCCTCCGGTAGGCTTCTTCTGGGGCGGCACCTGGGTACTCGGTAACAAGGATTCTGAAAATAAGGAAGCTGTCGGCGATATCATCGAGTGGATCACCCTCGATACTTCTGAGACCGGCCTCCAGTATATGTGGGCAAACGGTACCTACAATGATGCAGGCACCAAGGATTCCGTTGCTTCTAACGTTGTTATGAAGAAGTCCAACGGCGAAATCGACTTCCTCGGCGGTCAGAATATGTTCGACGTATTCGTTCCGGCTAACGAGTTCGCAAACGGTAAGAACCTCACCCAGTATGACGAGTCCATCAACAAACTCTGGCGTGACCAGGTCAGACAGTACACCAGCGGTCAGAAGTCCCGTGAAGACGCTCTGAAGGACTTCAAGCAGGCTGTTGCTGACGAACTCGGCCTCGATACCTGATTGTATTGAACACCTCTAAAGGCACTTAAAATTTACACTGCACGGAGGAGACAGTTATTCTGTCTCCTCCCCATGTGCAGTCTTGCATGAAAGGAGGCGTTTCCGATGAAACGGAAGTACATTAAGGGTATTTCGAACGCGAAATACGGCTATATGTTCAGCCTGCCCTTTATCATCACGTTTCTCATCTTTTCGCTCTATCCGACAATCTATACTGCGCTCCTCGGTTTTACTGACTGTCAGGGCGCCGGTAACGATGAATGGCATATTCTCGAGGAACCCTTGGCAAACTTTAAACTCGTTCTGACCAACGGTACCTTCGTTCGTGCTATCTTTAATACTGTAAGAATCTGGATTATGAACTTCATTCCCCAGATTACCTTAGCCATGGTTTTAACAGCTTGGTTTACTACAAAACGCAATGCTATTAAAGGTCAGGGCTTCTTTAAGGTTGTATTCTATATGCCGAATATTATTACGGCTGCTACAATTGCAATTTTGTTCCAGGCGCTGTTCGGCTACCCCACCGGCCCGATTAACGATCTCCTCGTTTCGTCCGGTATTCTTGAGTCTTCCTATGATTTCAGCGTAGACAAGACTGCTTCCAGATGGACGGTCGCTTTCATTCAGTTCTGGACTTGGTACGGCTATACCATGATCATCCTGGTCTCCGGTGTACTCGGTATCAACCCCGATATCTATGAAGCTGCTGACATCGACGGTGCAAACGGCGTTCAGACTTTCTTCCAGATTACCCTTCCCAATCTGAAAACCATCCTGCTCTACACCTTGATTACGAGCTTGATCGGCGGTCTGAATATGTTCGATATTCCTTATCTCTATCTGGGCGGCGGTCCGGACCAGGCTACCAATACTGCAAACGTATTTATCTATAAGCAGGCATTTACCGGCAGAAACTTCTACAACCGTGCGGCTGCTGCTAGTATGGTTATGTTTGTGCTGATCTGTCTCTGTTCACTTGCGGTATTCTATGTTATGAGAGATAAAGAAGCTGCTGAGTTTAAGAAAATGAAAAAATTAGAGCAAAAAGCTGCAAGTAAAAATAGATTGGGGGCTAGAAACGTATGGTAAAGAAAGTCTTACCAATCGTCTATAAGATCTTTCAGTATCTTGTTTGTATCTTTTTGACGATTATGTGTATTCTGCCGTTCCTGATCATGGTTGTCAACTCAACCCGTAGCAGTGGTGAGATCGAATCCCACGCGATTTCTCTCATCCCTTCTTCGTACTTCATGAACAACTTGGCTATTCTGAATGACAAGAGCTTTAATGCGATGACCGGTTTCTTTAACTCGGCAATCATTTCAGTCGGTGTTACCGCTTGTACTGTTTATTTCTCGACAATGACTGCATTCGCGATTGTTGCTTATGACTGGAAACTTCGCAATGCGTTCTTCTCAATGATTATGTGTGTTTTGATGATTCCTGCTACTGTTACCAGTATCGGTTTCTATAAATTCATGTACAGCATTGGTATGACAAACAATTTTGCTGCACTCATACTTCCTTCGATTGCAGCGCCTTCTACCGTATTCTTTATGCGCCAGTTTATGCTGTCCTCGCTGCCGATGGAAATCCTCCAGTCTGCACGTATCGACGGCGCCGGCGAATTCAGAATCTTTAACCAGATTGCACTTCCCATGATGAAGCCGGCTATGGCAACTCAGGCGATCTTCGCTTTCGTTCAGAGCTGGAACAATCTGTTTCTTCCTATGATTTTGCTGACTGATAAGACCAAGTACACCATGCCGATCATGGTCAGCCAGCTGAGCGGCGATATTTACAGAACGGAATACGGCGCAGTTTATCTTGGATTGCTCCTCACCGTTTTACCGCTGTTTGCTATCTACTTCCTGCTTTCAAAGTACATCATTGCTGGTGTCGCATTGGGCGGCGTCAAGGAGTAACCCCCTCTCTATACTCCGCTTTGATTGCAGAATTTGAACATTTCCCCGTTCAGAAAAATCCCACCCTGTGCTGCGTAGGGTGGGATTTTTCTGTCTATTCATTTTTAGGAACTGCCGTTTGATGCTTCCGAAGAAACAGTCTCTTCCGGAACATTCATGCCGTCCGGATACCAGATATCAAAGTCTACATCGCCTGTAATACCGGAAATCCGTCCGCGTGCCGTCTGCTGCCACATCGTATATTCGCCCGTATAGTTCGTTTCTCCGACATAATGTGCAAGCCATACGGGACGGTTATTCGGATTCTGCCAGAAATTCACAAGAAAATTCTTCGAGCTGTAAAGCATCGCCTGATAGCCGAGCCGATCCATTTCCTCCGAAAACAGCTCGAACAGGTCATTCAAATCCTGAATGCTCATCTCATATTCCTGGAACGTCCCGAAATCCTCCCAGTCAAAGACTACCGGAAAATCAAGCGATGCACCGCCGAGCTTCTCCCCGATCCAGTTCGTCTGTTCCAGCAATTCCGCCTCGGTATTTGCTGTCGTATAAATATAGATTCCGACTTTCAGCCCCGCAGCTTTTGCTGCTTCGAAATTACGCGTAAAATACTGATCTTCCCTGATCTCGTCATAGCATGAGGCAATCCGCATGATTACAAACGAACAGCCTGCAGCTTTTACCGCTTCGAAATCAATCTCCTCCTGCCATGCCGATACATCAATTCCATATACCCGATTTTCACCGGCATATTTCTGACAGAACGCCGGAAACTCGATGGTCGGACCGCTCGGCGTATACTTCGGCTTCTCCTCGACAACCTGAAGCACAAACGAGAACTTTGACGCATTCCCCGAAGAATCTGTTACCGTCACCGACAGCGGATATTTTCCTGCCTGATTCGGATTGACCTCGCCGACATAAGATACCTGTGGTTTCGGATCGTAATCGTCCGCATATCCGATATACTTCTTAATATCAAACTCGGTTCCGATTTTATGCATCGCCTGACTGCCATCATTCAGAATCAGTGGCTTTGTATCATCCACAACCTCATACGCTACCAGCGTTTCATACAGCTTATCTTCGTATAAAATCCGAATCGGAACCTGATAGCGCCCAAGCTCGCTCGTATCCAGCCATTCATCTGTTACGACTTCTCCGTAAGGCAGCGCGATTTTATCCTTCATCTTGATTCGCTGATAAACGTGCGTCCGTTCCGCAACCGTCATCTGGAAACCGGCTGGTAATTCGGTATAGACCATCTCGCTGGTGGTTGTTGTCAGGGTTGTTGTTTCGATCGGCGCTGTTGTTTGCTGTTTGGTAGGCACTTGCGTCATTTCCGCATTTTCTGTTCCGTTCAGCTTTTGCAGCAGGTGTTGGCGGAGCGGTTCATTCGTTTTCAGAAACCATAATACGGTTCCGGCAACCGCACCAACCATTACCATACCGACTGTGATGCCGAGTATCACTTTTTTGGCTTGCATCTTCGTGTAAATCTCGCTTTCCTGTCGATTTCATTCTATCCGGAGACAGAAGTATTTTCATTATACCATATCTCCTCCCGAAAAGCAAGCACTTTCTATCTTCTCCTACACGGTTTTTATATCGCCTCTGCACATTCCTTTGGCACGATATATCATTGACAAAGCAAACGGAATATGGTATTCTGATATTGTATCTATGATACGCAGATAAATGAAAAATGGGGATTTGATTATGAGAAAAAAACATATGCTCCTGCGCTGTCTGACGACAGCATTTCTGGTACTTTCCGCGTTTGTCGGCGAGACCGGATTCCGCACAAAACCCGCTCAGGCAATGGAGTCTCTTTCCGCGCCCAGTCCGGTCAGACAAACAACTGCCTGTAATTTCGATGAAATACCCTGTGACACGGTTTATTCTGTGATGGTGCGCCTCAGCGGAAATATATTACGGTCAATTCAAACGGTGCACTCATCCAGTATTCCGACACCCACTCCGACAACCAGCAATGGCTGATTCAGGACGCAGGCGACGGGTTCTGTAAATTCAGTCTCGCAAGCGATCCGACTTATGTCTGGACAGTCGAAAACGGAAACGGCGAAAATGGAAATGCCATCCGCCTCGAACCCGATACCGGCTCCTCTGCACAGCGATTCCGCCTTGCACAGGCTGATGACGCCTATACCATCACTGCGGAATGCTCGCTCGCACAAAATACTACCCTCGATGTCTATGATATCAGCTATGAGGACAATGCCATCATCGACCAATGGAATTACTGGGGCGGCGAAGGTCAGAAATTCTATATCCGTCCCTATGAAAATACCTATACCTACCTCCGCGGCGACCTCAATCAGGACGGAAATCTGACTGCGGCAGACCTCACAATCTTAAAGCGTGCCATTATCCAAAGCTCCGATCCTGTCATCACCGCGATCGCCGACATCAATGCGGACGGCGCACGCGACAATACCGACGCGGCTTTGTTTACAGAAATCCTCTGCGGAAAAATACCCGCTTCGTTCCAGCCCGAATGTGAGATTCCCTATAACCCCGAATACTCCGCCTACCTTTTCGCCTATTTCCTCGGAAACAGCCCCGAACAGGAACAGCTTTCCTATGCGGTCAGCCTCGACGGCTACCACTTTACTGCACTCAACGGCGGCCGCTCCGTCTGGAAATCCGGCGTCGGCACAGAATGTCTGCGCGACCCATATATCTTCAAGGGCGAGGACGGACTCTATCATCTCCTCGCAACCGATATGAAATCCTCGCTCGGCTGGAGCAGCAACCGCCATATCCTTTCTGCAAAATCGACCGACCTCGTCCACTGGTTCGATGAAACCCAGATCAAAATTGCCAATGAATATCCCCTGATGCAGGGTGCTGACCGCGCCTGGGCGCCGCAGGCGATCTATGATCCGGAAAAAGAATCCTATATGATCTACTTCGCTGCCCGCGTCCCCGGACGGGATGACCGCACGATTATGTACTATGCATACAGCAAAGACCTCAAAACCCTCGACACCGATCCCGCACTCCTCTTTGCGCCCGCAAACGGAAATGATGCCATCGACAGCGATATCATTTTCCAGAACGGCCAATACTATATGTACTACAAGAACGAGACCAATAAACGCATCTACCTCGCAATCGCTGATCATGCCAACGGCCCCTATTCCGAAATCAAACAGGTTTCGGAAGGCAGTCTTGGTGTCGAAGGCCCCAATATCTATCAGATTATCGGCACAAACCGATGGGTCATGATGTCTGACGCTTATGGTGACGGTTATTATGTGATGCAGGAAACCACGGATTTCAAAAATTTTACCACCGTCAGCCGAAATGCATACAGCTTCGACTTTACACCGCGCCACGGCTATGTCATCCCGATTACTGCCGCACAATACCGTGCACTCTCCGCGGCATATCCGTCTTCTGCCGTCAGCCCCTACCCCTATGATATACCACCGGTTTCTGCCAGCATGAAACGCGGCGACGATCCCAGCCTGCCCGACGCTGTCTTTGCCAAATACAGCGATGGCAACGAAGTATCACTCCCTGTCACATGGAATGCTTCCCAAGCCGCAGCTCTTTCTTCTGCCGCACCCGGTACCTATACCGTCGAAGGCACAATCCATACCACCGAATATCCCAATCCGTTCATTGAAGAACGTGCCGATCCCTATATGGTGAAAGATCCGCACAGCGATTATTACTATTTCACTGCCTCATACCCTGCTTATGGCAATGTCAACCGCGGATATGACCGTATTATCCTCCGCAGAAGCACAACTGTTGCCGGACTGGCTTCCGCCGAGGAAAAGACAATCTGGACCGCGCATTCCTCCGGTATCATGGCAAAACATATCTGGGCCCCCGAAATGCACTACATCGGCGATGCATGGTATATCTATTTTGCCGCCGGCAGCAGCAGCGATATCTGGGCCATCCGTCCCTATGTGCTGCGATGCAGCGGCGACCCCTACACCGGAACATGGACAGAAGTCGGTCAGATGCAGGCGATGGCAGGCGATTCCGAATCCTTCCGAAGCTTTTCGTTGGACATGACCTATTTCTCCTGTAACGGCAAACACTATGTCATCTGGGCGGAAATCAAAGGCGACTCCTCTCTGTTTATGGCGGAGATCAACCCGAATGAACCCTGGAAGCTCACCTCTATGCCCATCCTCCTTACCAAGCCCGAATATGACTGGGAAATGGTCAACAACCGCGTCAATGAGGGTGCGAGTATTTTACAGACAAACGGAAAAGTCTACCTCTTCTTCTCCGCATCCGGTACCGGATCGGAATACTGTATTGGCCGTATGGAAGCGGATGCCGACACCGATCTTATGGATATCCGGAACTGGAAAAAGCTTTCCCACCCCGTACTCCAGACCGCAAAACTGGTCGGAGAAGCAGGCCCCGGTCATAACAGCTTTATTACCGATGAAAACGGCTGTCTGCTGCTGGTCTATCACGCAAGACCTGCCGCACATTCCAATCAGCAATGCGGTTCGTATAGTGCAGATCCGCTCTACGATCCCTGTCGCCATACAAGACTCCTTCCGGTCGCGTTCTCCACAGACGGTACGCCTGTTCTTACCATGACAGGACAGCATCCGGTGACTGACCGCTTCCGTACCGTCACCGTCACCGTCACAATTTATTAAACGCAATATAACCCAATACACCTCCGGATGTCTGCATGATATCCGGAGGTTTTGCTGTTTTACCGCTCTGTGCGGCATTGCCTTAAAAAATCTTTGCATTTTTGGAAAAAGTATGCTATAATAGAAGAGATTGATATTTTTAGAAAGGAGCTGCGAATATGTCAGCCTATCTTGACAATGCAGCAACCACCAAACCATCTCCGGAATGTACGGAAGCAATCCTTTCCGCACTCCAATCCAATTACGGAAATCCCTCCTCCCTCCATAGCATGGGCTTACAGGCACAGCTTATGGTGGACGCGGCGCGTGCCAGAATCGCTGCCGCACTCTCCGTCGATGCCGGTACGATCCTATTCACCTCCGGTGCGACCGAAAGCAATAATATGGCGATTTTCGGTACCGCCGCCCGCTATGGAAAGCGTGCGCGCAGAGTCGTCACCACAACCGTTGAACACGCGTCTGTGCGTTCCGCGTTCGATACCCTCGAAGCACAGGGCTTCGAAGTCATACGGATTGCCCCCGAAGCATCCGATGCAGAATTCGCGGAAAAATTTGCCGCAGCTGTCAACGAGAATACCTGTCTCGCAAGCATGATGCTTGTGAACAACGAAACCGGTCATATTCTTCCGGTAAAAGCTGCATTGACGGCTGCAAAAAAGAAAAATCCAAAGCTCATCACACACTGTGACGCGGTACAGGGCTTTCTCAAAATCCCATTTTCCGCTTCAGATTTACAGGCTGACCTCCTCACCGTCAGCGGGCATAAGATTCATGCCGCAAAGGGAATCGGTGCACTCCGGTATCAGAAAGGCGTGAAGCTCCAGCCGCTTCTCTACGGCGGCGAACAGGAAAAAGGATTTCGTCCCGGTACAGAATCCGTTCCGCTGATTGCCGGATTCGGCGCAGCAGCTGAAGCAATGCGGAAAACACTCGAACCGCGCCGTCATCACGCGCAGTCACTTCGTACCGAATGTATCGCGCAGCTCCTACTGCTCGACGGCATCCGGATCCACTCGCCGGAACATGGCTCACCGTTTATTCTGAGTTTCTCCGTACAGGGGCTTCGTTCGGAAACACTGCTCCATTTTCTGGCGGAACGAGAGATTTATGTCTCCAGCGGCTCTGCCTGCTCCAAGGGAAAGCAAAGCGGTGTTCTCCGACAATTCGGCGTCCCTGATGCACTCGCCGACTCCACGATCCGTGTCAGCTTTTCTGCGGAAAATACATCCGACGATATCAGGATGCTGACCGAAGCGATCGCGATCGCTCAGAAAACGCTGATTCATAAACGATAAGGCTGACGATACTATATATAATAGAAAGAGGATTTGTTATGCGCGAAATTATTCTGATTAAATATGGTGAGCTTGCGCTCAAGGGACTCAACCGCAATACATTCGAAGATGTACTGCTCCGAAATATCCGCCGCAGACTGAAAAATGTCGGCGCGTTCTCCTATGCCAAGGCACAGTCTACGATTTATATTACCCCCGAAGCAGATACCGATGCGGAATGCTCTGCACTGCTGGACGCTGCGCTTCCGCGCCTCAAAAAGATTTTCGGTATCGCAGCACTCAGTCGTGCACTCGCCTGTGAAAAGGATTTTTCCGATATCGCAGCGCGCGCCATCCCCTATTTACAGGATGTCCTTTCCAATGCCAAAACCTTTAAGGTCGAAGCAAAGCGTGCAGACAAGGCGTTTCCGATGAAATCGCCCCAGATCTGTGCAGAGCTGGGCGGTGTTCTCCTCTCCCATTTCCACCATCTCAAGGTCAATGTCACGGAACCGGATGTCATTGTAACAGTCGAAATCCGTGATACGAACGCCTATATTCACGCCGCAAAAGAACGCGGTGCCGGCGGACTGCCGGTCGGAACTGCCGGAAATGCCATGCTCCTCCTCTCGGGCGGCATCGACTCCCCGGTTGCAGGCTGGATGATGGCAAAGCGCGGACTCAGAATTTCTGCCGTCCATTTCGCAGCACCGCCCTATACCTCCGAGCGTGCACGCCTCAAGGTCGAAGCACTCTGTGAAAAATTAACCCCGTGGTGCGGAAGTATGGCATTCTACTGTGTGCCGTTTACCGAGATTCAGGAGGTTCTGCGGCGCGAATGTCCCGAAGAATATTTCACAATCCTGATGCGCCGTCTGATGATGGAAATTGCACAGCAGATCGCAAAAATTGACGACTGCGGCGCACTCATCACCGGCGAAAGCCTCGGTCAGGTCGCAAGCCAGACACTCCATGCGCTCACCTGTACCGATGCAGTCGCGAAAATTCCTGTTCTCCGCCCGCTCATCGGCCTCGATAAAACCGAAATTACCGATATCTCCAGAAAGATCGACACCTTCGAAACTTCCATTCTCCCCTACGAGGACTGCTGCACGGTCTTTACCCCCCGCCACCCAAAGCTTCGTCCGAAGCTCGACGAAATTGAAGCGGCACAGGCTGCTGTCAACTGGGATGATATGGTCGCACAGGCAGTCGCCGGTACCACAAAGAAAATCTTTGCGCTCCATGTCACGGAAAACGGCGGCGGTATCCTCATCTGAGTCGATTCTTGTCGAAATTGTACAGTTTTCTTTTCGAAACAACACCACATTCCATTCGAATCATCCTCTCGCATTTGCGATTTGTTGTCGATTTTCGGCGTTATATGATTTATATATTTCATATTCCATCTATACTTGACGGTTTCTTTTTGGAGGAGTTATGAATATTCCATGCATTGTATTGCCTGAGTATGGTAAAAATTCCAAAGTTATGCAGGAATCCCTTGACAAAAGCGTGTCTGATGTAGTAAAATTATTACTGGAACAGGGGCGTACTATTTCAACTTGTGAAAGTTTGACCGGTGGGCTTCTGTCCGAACGTATCACATCTGTGGCAGGAGCATCTCAGGTTTTTGCCCTTGGAGTTTGTACCTATTCCGATGCAATGAAACATCAGCAGCTCAGCGTTTCTTTAAAAACGCTCCGCGACTATGGTGCTGTCAGCAGGGAAACCGCTGTCGAGATGGCAAAGGGGCTTACTTCCCTTTCTCACGCGGATCTCTGTATCTCAGTCACCGGACTCGCCGGTCCGGGCGGCGGTTCCCCCGACATCCCTGTCGGAACCGTTTATGCTGGGTTCGCATCCGGCAATCAGGTCGCCGCAACTCTGCTTCGACTCTGGGAACTTCCGGAGCTGGACAGAAACGGCATTCGGCATATGACCGCGAATTGCGTGTTTCAAATCGCGAAACAAATTCTGCTCGCTTGATGCAGACACTTCTGCTTCCCAAAGCGACAGTACCTGTGCAGGTCCGTTGTGTGGACTGCGGCTTTCGTTCCGGAAAGTCCGGTGCTCCCTCGGCTGCAAAAGATGGAGGCGTTCTTTATGCAAGACCATTTGCACAATACCCAAGAGCCAAGCTGTCCCGATGCTCCAAAGGTCGAGGCAGTCTCACCCAATTCCAACTCACTTTCCTTTGCAAGTAATTCCGATTTTGCCGCGCGGTTTGATGCCGCAAAATCCAGACGTTCTCTCGGAAACTCCGGCGTACAGTCAGATTCTGAGCCGAATATCTGCGACGATGCAGCAGATCCCCAAACGCCAATCTCAGAACAAAGCTCGGATTGTCAAAATTCTATGAGCAGGAATATCGGTGAACTTATGGCGGTTCCGGATACGGAAGATGGTTCCCATCCCTCCCCCTCCGAACAGCCGGATGCTTCCGATGATTCCAACGCAACTCCGATGAATCCAGCGGATACTTCGCGGATCTCAGACGATGCGCCGCGGAAAAAGAAGAAGTCATCGAATCCTTCTTCCCCGAAAAAAAAGAAGAAGAAAAAAATGAACCCGTTTGTCGCTGCATGGAGTAATATTTTCCCCTATAAAGGCGATAAACCGCTGGAGGTTCTGCGTAAGCTTGTCTTACTGCTGTCACTGACCGTTTTTGTGGTATGCTTCTACTTGCTGCTTCATCGCTTTATCGACCTGTATACTGCCGAACAAAAGTATAACGAGATCCAGCATGAAGTCAATGAGTTTATCAGCACCACTGTGACCGAAGAACCCCGCAAACCATCAGGGCTCTCGCAGGAATATTATGAGTATAACGACATTGCAAATAAGCTGCTCGCCCTAAACCCTGACCTCGTCGGCTATATCACAATTCCCGATACAAAGGTCAATTACCCTGTTGTACAGAAAAAATCTGCGGATATTAATGTCAATACCAATAATTATTATCTGCACCGCGCTTTTGACCAGACGGAAAGTAAACCCGGCTGCATCTTTATGGACTATCGCTGTCACTTCGATGAAGTAGTCGTTCACAGACTTTCAATCGAAAACTCCGATAATCTCCTCATCTATGGCCATAACATGAAAGACGAATCCATGTTTGGTACCCTCAAGTATTATCAGCGTAATGTCTTCAGTGACCCCGAAAAGGATTCCTATTACAGCCAACACCCCAATATCGTTCTCCACTCACTCTATAAAACCTATAACTACAAGATTTTTGCTATATTCCTTGTAGACGGCGAAGATACCGATTCGGAATACGCGTTTGACTGTTGGAATACGTTCGATTTTGAGGACGAGGACAGCTTTTACTCCTATGTCAATAACGCAAAACGACGCAATATTGTGAACAATAACGTAGATGTCACCTACGGCGATCAGCTCCTGACGCTTTACACTTGCTCAAGTATGATCCCCAACGGTAAGTTGATCGTTATGGCTCGTATGCTGCGTCCCGGTGAGGATCCTCTCGAAGGAACTCAGAACGGCTATCTGAATGATAACATTCTCTGGCCGGAAGCCTATTACAAATATCGTGATGTAACCCCATTCGATGAGAGTCAATTTGTCCCTTATGGAAAGGACTAACCTCCATCACCCCAAGGCGCGTTTGACTGCGCTTTGATGCAAACGTACTGTTTACAATTGAAGCTCGCGGGCAATCGCTGCGTTGGAAGCCGCATTTCATACTTTATGCGTTCCGGCGTACAGCCACGCACTCTGCAATCCATCTCAGTGTGAATTTTGCGGCCAATATAGAGAGATGTTATGCAGAACAAAACCCGTCCGGATATGGATTTCCGTACGGCTCTTAGGATGACACGAACGATTCGACAAAATCCCCACATCCAATCTTGGGGAAATAAAGCCGGTTTCAGCCGGTGAGATTGAAATAATGGAGAGAAACTATGCAAGCTCGAATGCGACGAAACCGCATTGCGCTTCCGGTGCTTTTAGCTAGCGCCCTCCTGTTCACCAGTACATGTGAATTTCAGGGCAACGGACTTGCAATGCAGCGCTCAGGAGCTGCTGACATGGTTTACGCTGCAACAACCGGTTCGGATGTGAACTTGACAGAAGAACAAGCTGTCTCCGGAGCTCTCGAATCGGACTGCGCACCGTCTACGAAAAAGTCGGAAACCTATGACGTGACTGAATGGTGGAAGGCAGACATTTCTGATTATGATCAGAGTCTTTCATTGATTCGGTACGAAGCAGCAGCTGCTCAGCCGGACCCGCTTACGACGACCATTGCAGTGACAACAGACACCACTGAGGTAACCACGACTACGACAACCTCTACCGAAGAAACTACGACGACGACTACGACTGTCGTGACTACTCTCGAAGCACCTGCTATTCGCGCAACAACTACTGTCTGCGCACCTGCAAATAGCGTTGTATTTTATACCTACGGCTATGGACACGGCGTAGGAATGAGCCAGAACGGCGCTAACTTCTACGCGAAATATAAAGGTTATTCTTATAAGCAGATCTTATCCCACTACTACCCCGGAACAACACTCGTGAATACCGGTGTTGACCCCAATAAACGTATCACAATCGGTAACTGTACCGGTGATATCGTTTCCGTTATCTCTCAGGTTGTTTACCTTGAGATGGGCCCCAGCATGGCAACCGAAGCCCTCAAAGCTCAGGCTGTCGCAATCTATTCCTTCTACCTCAACCACAATGGCGGCTCCGGTCTGAAGGGTAAGCGCAATCCCCCTCAGAATATCGTCAACGCTGTAAAATCAGTCGTCGGTCAGGCAATCTACTACAATGGTAAGCCTGCGGATGCGATGTTCTATGCTTCAAGCGGCGGTGCTACCGCTTCTTGTAAGGATATCTTCAATATGGATATCCCCTATCTCCGCAGCATTGATGTCGAATACGATGAAAGCTGCGACCCGCATTACTGCGACGCACAGGTATTTTCTGTGAAACAGCTCAAGGCAAAACTCGAAGCACGTTACAATGTAAAGCTCTCCGGTTCTCCTTATGACTGGATCAAGCTCAATTACGGCGATGGCGGTTATGTTGCCAGCGCAGTCATTGGCGGTAAGGTTACCGTTAAGGGTAATGCACTTCGTACTGCACTTGGACTGAAATCCCCGAAATTCGAATTTGTTTATCAGCAGGGTTCTACCCCGCCGCCGGCTACCTTGATTACTACCGCGGCTCAGCCTGAAACAACACAATCCGAAATTTCTACAACGACTACCACAACGACCACTGCCGCTTCTTCGGCAGCAACCGAAAGTGAATCCGTCGTTGCTTCCGAGTCTACTGTTTCTGATACAACAGCCTCGGCAAATTGAATGAGAAAAAAACCGTGAGCGTTCTGCTCACGGTTTTTTCATGCCCATATACTCCCCTCGCACCACCTCCGTCCTATCCTGCAAAAAAATACTCGCCTGTCAGATTCGACAGACGAGTATTTCCTTTATCCTATGAAATTCGGGCAATCAGACGCAGCCATGTGCCTTCATTGCTTCAGCAACCTTCAGGAAGCCTGCAATGTTTGCACCAGCAACCAGATCATCACCCAGACCATACTGGTTTGCAGCCTCAACAGACGCATTGAAGATGTTCTTCATAATCATCTTCAGCTTCTCGTCAACTTCCTCTTCGGTCCAGTTGTAACGCATAGAGTTCTGGGACATTTCAAGACCGGATACCGATACGCCGCCGGCATTCACTGCCTTGGACGGAGCGATGATGACACCGTTCTCCTTCAGGTAGGTCAGCGCTTCGTTGGTGGTCGGCATATTTGCAACCTCGACATAGTACTTAACGCCGTTCGCTACCATCTTCTGTGCTTCTTCCATGCCAACCTCGTTCTGGGTTGCACACGGCATCAGAATATCTGCCTTTACGCCCCACGGCTTCTCGCCCTTGAAGAACGGTACGCCGAACTTATCTGCATAGTCTTCTACACGGTTGCGGCAGGATGCACGCATTTCGAGCAGGTAATCAATCTTCTCATCAGTGCTGATACCGTCTTCATCATAGATGTAGCCGTCCGGACCGGAGATGGTGACAACCTTACCACCAAGCTCGTTGACCTTCTTGACAGTACCCCATGCAACATTACCGAAGCCGGATACAACAAAGGTCTTGCCCTTGATATCATCCTTGAAGTAGTTGAGCATATTGACAGTGTAGTATACAGCGCCGTAGCCGGTTGCTTCCGGACGGATCAGAGAACCGCCGTAGGTCATGCCCTTACCGGTCAGAACGCCTGTAAACTCGTTCTGGAGTCTCTTATACTGGCCGAACAGATAGCCGATTTCTCTTGCGCCGACACCGATATCGCCTGCCGGTACATCAGTATCCGGACCAATGTGACGATAGAGCTCAGTCATGAAGCTCTGGCAGAAACGCATGACTTCTGCATCAGACTTACCCTGAGGATCGAAGTCAGAGCCGCCCTTTCCGCCGCCCATCGGCAGAGATGTCAGGGAATTCTTGAAGGTCTGCTCAAAGCCCAGGAACTTCATGATAGATGCGTTTACGTTCTTCGCAAAGCGGAGACCGCCCTTATACGGACCGATTGCAGAGTTAAACTGAACTCTGAAGCCACGGTTTACCTGCATCTTGCCATTATCATCCATCCACGGAACACGGAAGAAAATCTGGCGCTCAGGCTCAACCATTCTGTCAACGACGCCTGCCTCAACGAGGTCGGGACGCTGCTCAATCACAGGTTCGATGCTTGCGAGCACTTCGGTAACGGTCTGAAGGAATTCAGGCTCGTTCGGGTTGCGCTTCTCAACCTGTTCAACGACAGATTTAAGGTATGCGTTTTTCAATTCCATGATACATTCTCCTTTTGATTTTTCTAGTGATAGGCTTTTACCAATTCACACCATATATTATACAGCATTTTTTTCCGAATTGCAAGATTTTTTTTCTCTCTTATCTGCCGTTTCTGCTGTCCGGATTCGCTGATTTTTTGTGCAATACCACCTTAGGTTTCTCCCCATTCTCGTGCAATTTGTCGAGTCGGATCGCAACAGCGGAAAGACCGGCTGCATGATTATGAACTTTGTATGAACATATTGCGTGATAGCAATATTTTACATTTGCTACTAGCAAAACGCATGGATGTAGCGCAAAAATTGGTCAGTCCTTATCCATTCCGCCGAAAATTGCGAAGTTTGCTTGACTTTTCACCGCCTTTGGGCTATACTAAATGTAGCAGAGAGAGGTTCTTAAAAAACAAAATATTGAAATATTGAGGGGGAATACTGGCTATGAGATTTGCCATTGCACAATCCGGAGGCCCTACCAGCGCGATCAACGCATCATTGGCGGGTGTTCATTTAGAGCTATTGGCAATGGAAAACCAATTCGCTGAAACCACTCCAATCGAAGTATTGGGTGTCCGAAACGGCATTCAGGGGCTGATTGAGGAACGCTTCGTCTCCCTCAATCAGGCATTGCAGACTCCCGAGGATATTGAAATCCTGAAGCGCACCCCCTCGACGGCACTCGGCTCCTGTCGATTCCGGCTTCCCGATGCCGAAACCGATGACTCCCTTTACCGTAACATTCAGAACATTCTCGAAAAAAACCATATTCATACATTCTTCTATATCGGCGGAAATGATTCCATGGATACTGTTGCGAAGCTGAGTAAGTGGCTTTCCGCACAGCACAGCACCGTTCAGGTCATTGGAATCCCCAAAACCATCGACAATGATCTGGTCTGTATGGACCATACACCGGGCTTTGGTTCTGCCGCAAAATATGTTGCGATGACAATCCAGGAAATCATTCGTGATTCCTCGGTCTATAATGTGCCCTCTGTGGCAATCTGTGAGATTATGGGTCGTGACGCCGGATGGCTTACCGCTTCCAGCTGTGTCCTTCGCGCAAACGGTGAGGACGCCCCCCATCTCATCTATCTCCCCGAATCTGATTTTTCTGTTGCAAAATTCCTTGACGATGTCCGCGAACAGCTCGCGAAACGCCATACAGTCATCTGTGCCGTTTCCGAGGGTGTGACGCCGCCTGATGCGGATGCATTCCGCTCCGGTGCAAACGATGAATTCGGCCACGCCTACCTCTCCGGTATCGGCAAGCTCCTTGAAACACAGGTTCGCACCCAGATCGGTGTCAAGGTTCGTTCGATGGAATTGAATGTCATGCAGCGCTGTTCCTCCCACCTCGCTTCTGCTTCCGATTTACAGGAGGCTGAGATGGTTGGAAGACACGCCGTTTCGCTTGCCCTCAACGGCAGCACCGGCCGTGTCGTCACCATGCAGCGTGCTTCCAATACACCTTATCGCGTGGAATATTCTGATGCGGATGCGATTTCGGTCGCCAATATCACAAGAAAATTCCCGACTGAATGGATTACCGAAAACGGAAATCAGATTTCCGATGCGGCACTCGATTATTTTCTGCCGCTGATCCAGGGCGAAGTTCAGCCCATCATGCGAAACGGAATGCCGACGCATTTCCGCTTCGCCAACTAAATTTGCTGGTAACCTCTTTCCTTATAACCGGATTGCTCCCCCTGAGTAATCCGGTCTTTTTTTCTCCTAGCAAAAAACTGCTGTACCCTCATCCCCGGAGGATACAGCAGTTTTATTATGATAAGGTAATCAGTCTTGCGATATGGCGGAGAATCAGCACAACATCTGCGCCGGTCAGAATTCCATCTCCGCTGCATTCGGCATTTCGCTTGCCCTGCACAGTAAGCTGGATTTGCGGATCCTCGGCGTTCAATCGGCTCAGCATAATGACATCCGATATCGTCACTTCTCCGTCACAATCTACGTCCCCGCGCATCGTATGCATCGGTTCGGATTCGGTTGTTTCCATGGTGGTTGTCGTCGTGGTCGTGGTTGTTGTCGTTTCTGCCGGCGGGGGTGCTTGGGAGGGTTCGGGCACGAATCTCTGACCTGCTCCGCCCCAGTAATTCCACTGGCAGATTGCCGCGCCGTTTTCCAGACTGATCTCGTAGACATCAAATCCGGATTTTTTCGCTGAGAGATACGAAAGCAGCGCATAGCTTCCGTCATAATTACATTGTACGGCAAATTTCTGGGCATCCGACTGCCGATCTTCTTCCAGCGTCAATGCTGCGCCATCCGTTTCATCTGCGACAGTCACCGCAAGCCCATTTCCATTCGATATCGTATAATATCCGTCATCGGTTTTCGTAAACGTCCAGACGCGGCGTATATCGCTCTGTATCAGCCCGTCTGTGCCCATTCCGACCCAGTATCCGCTGTTGATATTCCGAAGTGTATAATGCCCTTCCGGGACAGCAGGCCGCACCGGTTCGATTGCCCAGAGCTGGCATTCGCCGCCCCAGCTATTCCATTGCTTAATCACGCCGCCGTTTTCCGTTGACCACTCGTATACATCCAGACAGCCCGTGTCATTCGAACAGCGTGAGAGAATCGCATACAAGCCGCCAAGCGATTGCAGCTTCCATTGCTGGTTCTCGGCACCCGTATAGGACTGAAGCACAATATCCGCGCCATCCTCTGCGGTCGGTGCCGAAACCGCGATACATTTCCGCTCGTCCGCCATCGACACAATCTTACAGTATCCGTTTCCAAGATCTGTAATGCGCCATTCCTGATTCGAACCGGCGTTGCGCGCCCATTGGTGAATACCGGTACCGTCCTCTGTATTCCCTGACGGCAGGTCAATCACCAGACCGCTGTGCACATTCGATATCACATACGGAATTCCGCTCAGCAGCGTGGTTGCGCCGATGGTTACATTTCCCTCGGATGCTGTGACCGTATCCGCCGCATAGAAAAGCTTGCTGTCGGAATTCGTGTGATCGTCCAGCAGACTGCGCTCCGCACCATTCCATGCATCCTTCTTGACCGCCCATACCGTCATGTTATTATTTCCTACACCCGTAAAGGTCATGACGCGCCGTCCGGTTTTACTCTCATCATACTGGGCATTGAAATATCCGCGGTATACGACGGAGTCTATCGTCAAGGTGGCTGCCGCACTCCCCTTCGCTTCCGTCCAGCGTCCTGATGCCGCACCGGAAATACTCCCGTCCGCATTCAGCGTGATCTCAGACGATTTTGTGATGCTGCCGTTGGTTGCAGTCCCATGATTGACAAATTCATAAGTACCGACCAGCTCCGATGGGACATACCCTTTTTCCGACCATGTCTCGCCGCTATATTCAAACGGCATCACAACCGGCCATCCCGCTTCATTGAATGTCATCGCATGGACGCGTACCTCGTGATATTCAAAGCCGTCATCAAAACGCGTATGATAAAAGAGATACCACTTCCCGTCATCATCCCGCAGCACGGAATTATGTCCGCACGCCATATAGGCAGTCGGCAGACAGGAAAGCTGATAATTCGTCATCACCTTCACGCCAAGCCCGTCAATCCCGCCGGATGTTTCGAGTACCGCATTGCGATTTGCTGCATCGGTAAAAGGGCCTGTGGGCGATTTCGAGCGGAATACGCGCATATTATAGCCGCCTGTTGAGGTCAGACCGCCGTAGGTGACCCAGAGATAATAATACCCTGTCTCCGCATGGTATTCCATAAACGGGCCTTCCCCTGATTTTCCAAAGCCGCCGCTGATTTTCGTACCGAAGTAGCTGTCTACCATCCGGCCGTCAGCAGTCGTTCCGGTTTTCGGATGGATACATTTTCCTGTTTTTGGATCCATCTCCAATGTAAAGATACCGCCCGACCATGATCCATAGCACATATACATTGTTCCGTCAGTATCATAATAGATCGTCGGATCAATCGCATTCGGATAGAGCTGGTTATTAAAATTCCCTTTGTTGAACCACGCTTCATTGTAAGTAACCTGACCGGCGGCAATCAGCTCATCAATATTCGTACTCGTATACTTCCGGTTGACATTCTTTGTCGAGGATGTGGCATAGCTGTCGCCGGAGGTAAATCCCGAGTAAATCAGTGTATCCACAAACTGATGGGGGCCTTCGGGTGTTTTGGATGCCGCATACGCAATCACCGAACGCATATACGTTGAGGAAGTACAAAAGTACATAAGGTATGCGCCGACCGTACCATCCGGATTGACATAATCGGGATTCCATATCACATCGGGAGCCCAGACCGCAAATCCGCCCTCACAATCCTCCAGGTTTTCTCCAGCCCATGCAAACGCACCGGCGAGATTGGACGAAAGGTTTCCGAACAACTGATTTCCGGTCGCTGCATACCCATTCGTAAAGACATTCCAATTCTGTAAATCGGAAGATTTTGCCGCGTCGATATGCGAACCGAAGACATAGTACATTCCTGTATTCGGATCTTTCATGATCGACGGGTCGTGGACGGATACACGGGCTTTATTTGCCGTATCATCCGAATCTGCGGCAGAAGTCGGCACAGACGGGAATCCGACTGCACCGAGGACTGCCGCTGTGAGAAACGCGAGCCATTTTTTCTGTTTCATATATTTTCCCCTACAATAAAAATAAAATATGGTTATCTGTATTCTTATTATACAGGATTTAAAACAGCTTGTAAATGCAGTATTACCGACTCTGACTGATATATTGTACAAAAAACGACACCTCGAAGAATCGAAGTGCCGTTTTCGTTTATACAGTATGCATCAAATCAAACGAGCTGAATGATTGCCATTTCTGCTGCGTCACCGCGGCGCGGGCCGATCTTTACCATCTTGGTATAGCCGCCGTTGCGGTCTGCGTAGCGAGGAGCAATCTCATCAAAGAGCTTCTTAGCGACGCTCTCCTTCGTGACATAAGCAAATACCTGACGCTTGCAGTGGAGATCTGCGGCTGCGTCTTTACCCTGAATGTTCTTACCCAGAGTAATCATCTTCTCTGCCATAGCACGAACTTCCTTGGCTCTGGTCACGGTGGTCTCAATCTGACCGTTTTCGAGCAGATATGTTACCATGCCGCGAAGCATAGCCTTTCTGTGATCCGATGCTCTGCCGAGCTTTCTGGAACCAGCCATTGTGTTTCACTCCTTTGTATCAGATTTTACATCGTATCATGCAAAATCGGGGATTAGTCGTTATCGTCCGAACTGAGGTCGAAGCCCAGAGACTGGAGCTTCTCTCGTACCTCGTCAAAGGATTTCTTACCGAGGTTTCTGACCTTCATCATCTCATCCTCGGACTTACTGGTCAAATCCTCAACGGTGTTGATGCCGGCACGCTTCAGACAGTTGAACGAACGTACCGACAGGTCAAGCTCCTCAATGGTCATCTCCAGGATTTTCTCCTTTCCGCCATCGTTCTTTTCAGCCAGAACCGGCGGAATTGTGGACTCTTCGGACAAATCGACGAAGAGTTTGAGATGCTCGTTGAGGAGATTGGCGGCCTGGGACAGCGCCTCTTTCGCAGAGATTGTGCCGTCTGTCCAGACTTCCATCGTGAGCTTATCGTAGTCAGTAATCTGACCAATACGTGTATCCTCAACCTTGTAGTTGACCTTCAAAACAGGTGTATAAATGCTGTCAACGGCAATCGTCTCAAGCGGAGTTTGCGGGGGAAACTGCTGCTTGTTACGTTCCGCGGAGACATAACCTCTGCCTTTGTCGATGGTGATCTGCATATCGAGCTTTGCGCCCTTCATGAGCGTTGCGATATGCATACCGGGATCGAGGATTGTGACCTCGGAATCCGCCTTAATATCACCGGCAGTGACCTCACACTCTCCCTGAGCCTCAATGTAGATCTGTTTCGGTCCATCGCCCTGAAGCTTGACAGTCAAGCCTTTAATCGCGAGGATGATTTCCGTAACATCTTCCTTGACGCCGGGGATTGTGGAGAGCTCGTGGTGGACACCTTCAATTTTGACGGCGCTGACTGCCACACCGGGCAGAGAGGAGAGCAGAACCCGTCTTAAACTGTTTCCAAGCGTGATTCCATATCCGCGCTCCAGAGGGGAAAGTACAAACTTTCCATATTTTCCGTCTGTTTTCAGTTCAACGGTTTCGATTTCGGGCTTTTCGATTGTTTTCAGCATAATTACCCTCCTATATCGCAATCAGTAGTGTTGAAGTTGAAAGGGCCTTCGCAAAACTGCGAGCCACGAGTGAGAGATTACTTAGAGTACAATTCAACGATCAGCTGCTCTTCAACATCGAGTGTGATGTCGTCACGAACAGGCATTCTTTCGATTGTGCCCTTGTAGTTCTCCTTATCGGAGCTAAGCCACATCGGAACGGTTCTGCCGCTGTTCGCCTCAACGAGAGACTTGAGGTTCTCATTGGAGCGAGCCTTCTCGGTGAAAGCAACGACATCGCCGGCCTTCAACAGGTAGGAAGGAATATTAACCTTCTGACCGTTGACGGTAAAGTGCTTGTGGAGAACGAGCTGACGAGCCTGCGGACGGGAGCTTGCAAAGCCCAGTCGGTATACGACATTGTCCAGACGGGACTCCAACAGAATCAGCAGGTTTTCACCGGCCTTACCGGGCATTTTGGTTGCCAACTCGAAGTAGTGATAGAACTGACCTTCGAGAAGTCCATAGTATCTTCTTGCAGTCTGCTTTGCGCGGAGCTGCATACCGTATTCGGATATCTTCTTACGAGCCATGCCATGCTGACCCGGTGTACCCTTGCGCTTTTCGTCGTTTCTCTCGTCGATCGCGCACTTGGTTGTGTAGCAGCGGTCGCCCTTCATGAACATCTTCTTTCCTTCGCGGCGGCAGATTCTGCAAACTGCACCAGTATATCTTGCCATATTCTCTACACCTCCTGTGATTATACGCGGCGTCTCTTGGGCGGACGGCAGCCGTTATGAGGAATCGGCGTTACGTCCTTAATCATGCGAACTTCGAGTCCAACAGTCTGGAGCGCACGAATTGCTGCTTCACGACCCGATCCCGGACCGTTGACATATACTTCAACTGTCTTCAGACCATGCTCCATTGCAGCTCTTGCAGCGGTTTCTGCTGCGCTCTGAGCAGCGAACGGAGTGGACTTCTTCGAACCACGGAATCCAAGCTCACCGGCAGATGCCCATGAAATGGCATTGCCCTGCGTATCGGTGATTGTCACGATGGTGTTGTTGAACGTGGACTGGATATGCACTGCGCCGTTTTCGATGTTCTTGCGCTCTCTGCGGCGGCGGATTGTAGTAACCTTTTTCTTTTGCTGTGCCAAGATACAGTCCCTCCTTACTTCTTCTTGTTAGCAATCGTCTTAGCCGGACCCTTACGAGTTCTGGCATTTGTTTTTGTGCGCTGTCCTCTGACAGGCAGACCCTTACGGTGACGTACACCGCGATAGCAGCCGATATCGACGAGTCTCTTGATATCCATAGCGATCTGGCGGCGCTTATCGCCCTCTACCAGACAGTTGTTATCAATGTACTCACGCAGCGCTGCAACATCAGCCTCGGTGAGATCCTTGACTCTTGTATCCGGATTAACACCGGTTGCATTGAGGATCTGGGTAGCCGTCGTACGACCGATACCGAAGATATAGGTCAAGCCGATTTCTACGCGCTTGTTCTTCGGAAGGTCAACACCAGCGATTCTAGCCATATTCCTTATTACACCTCCATATGGTCAGGGAAATTAACCCTGACGCTGCTTATGCTTCGGGTTTTCACAGATGACCATGACTTTGCCCTTACGCTTGATTACTTTGCATTTTTCGCAGATAGGTTTTACGGAAGGTCTTACTTTCATGGGAAATACCTCCTTCTTGTGCTTTGGTGCGATTATTTCGCACGCCAAGTGATTCTGCCCTTCGTGAGATCGTAGGGCGACATCTCAACGGTTACGTGGTCACCGGGAACGATGCGGATATAGTTCGTTCTCAGTTTGCCGGAAATATGTGCAAGAATGATATGCTTATTGCTCAGCTCCACCTTGAACATCGCGTTCGGCAGGGATTCTACGACCACGCCTTCTACTTCAATTACATCCTGCTTCGACATCTACGATGACCTCCTTGTGCGTTTGATTCAATCTTGTTTGAGCCGGTTTCTCTGGCTGGAACGGTTTTAATGCACGCCGAAGTGCGCAATCCGTCAGCCCTTCGAGTTCCAGCATATGCTTTGTAGCCTGAACGTGTTTCGGATTCTTACGCTTTGGTTTCGAGAGGGTGCGGGACTCTCCGTCCGCCAGCAGCAGATCCATTCCGTCATAGGCAGTGACGAGAAGAAATCTTCCTGCATCACGACCCGCAGTAACACGGATAATCATACCCGGCTGACAGCTTTGTGTCTGCATTCTGTTTCCTCCGTCAGATTTTTGTTAAAATCACAGGGCCGTTATCGGTAATCAGAATCTCGTGCTCAAAATGAGCGGAAAGCAAGCCGCTGTCGGTCAGCACTGTCCATCCGTCGGGAAGAATATGCACACCGTCGTCCTTTTCGTTTATCATCGGCTCGATACAGATCGTCATGCCTTCGACAAGACGCATCCCGCGTCCGGCACGCCCATGATTCGGGACTTCGGGGTCTTCGTGCAATTCTCTGCCGATTCCGTGACCACAGAAATTCTGGACCACGCCATATCCATGAGAACGGCAATGTTGTTCGACTGCGAAACCGATATCGCCCAGCCGCGCATGGACTGTTGCAGCCTGGATACCCAGATAAAGACTTTCTTCGGTGACCTTGAGGAGCTGTTTTGCATTCTCGAAGATTTCTCCGACCGCAAATGTCCGACAGGTATCGCTATGGAAGCCTTTATAGAACGCGCCAACGTCTACGCTGACAATATCGCCTTCCTGAATTCTTCGTTTGGGGCTTGGGATTCCGTGGATTACCTCATTGTTGACCGAAACACACGCGCTTCCGGGGAATCCCCCGTAACCGAGGAAACTCGGTTTTGCGCCGTGCTTCGTGACTTCATCATGAATGATCTTGTCAACATCCTTGGTTGTCATTCCGGCGCGGATTTTTTCTCCGCATACCAGCAGCGCATTTGCTGCGATCTTTCCGGCTTCCCGCATCTTTTCGATGTCGGAAGCACATTTAATGGTGACCATTGCTCACGCGCCTCTTCTCAATTAGTCCGCTACACCGAGTGCCTGGAAGACGAGCTTTGTGGTATCAGCGACTTCCTCCTGTCCTTCCACAGTGACGAGCTTACCGGTCTTCGAATAGTAATCCTTGAGCGGAGCCGTCTTTTCCTGATAGACATTCAGACGGGAAAGAACGGTTTCCGGTGCATCATCTGCACGCTGGACGGTCTTTCCGCCGCATTTATCACATACGCCCTCTGTTTTCGTGGGCTTATACTCGATATGGTAGGAAGCGCCGCAGGCCTCGCAGACGCGGCGGCCGGACATTCTTGCACAGATTCTTTCATCCGGCACAGCGATCTCCAGTACCACATCAATTGCAACGCCCATATTGTCGAGTGCTTCTGCCTGTGCAACGGTACGCGGGAAACCATCGAGGATGAAGCCGTTTGCTGCATCCGGTTCTGCGATCCGCTCCTTCAGAATACCGATGACGATATCATCCGAAACCAGTGCACCGCTGTCCATTGCTTCCTTTGCTTTCAGACCGAGCTCTGTGCCGTTTTTCACAGCTTCACGAAGCATATTACCGGTCGAAATCTGGGGAATACCGAGCTTCTCGGAAATTGCCTCAGCCTGTGTGCCCTTACCCGCGCCGGGTGCACCCAAAAGAATCATCTTATTCATATCGTGTACCTCCGTTTACGGATCAGCCAAGGAAGCCCTTGTGATGGCGCATCATAAGCTGAGATTCCAGTGTACGAACTGTTTCGATTGCAACGCTTACGACGATCAGAACCGAAGTACCACCCATCGACGAAATGTTGATCTTGGTGATGTTCAGGAAGATGATCGGGAAGATTGCGATAATGCCGAGGAAAACTGCACCGACGAGTGTCAGTTTGGAAAGAACCTTGCTGATATAATCGGATGTAGGCTTTCCGGGGCGGATGCCGGGGATACCGCCATTCGACTGGCGGAGATTGTTTGCCATCTCAATCGGATTATACTGCATCGACACATAGAAGTAGTTGAATGCGATAATCAGAATGAAATACAGCACAGCATACGAATAGCTCTGCGTATTGAAGAAATTGATGAAGTTATAATAGAACTTCTGGCCGGCGGTTGCAGTCGAATATGCCGCAGCTTCAATCGGCTTTACGAACATCGAAATGGTCGAAGGCAGCGACATGAAGCTCATTGCGAAGATAATCGGCATAACGCCGGAGTTGCAGACCTTAATCGGAATGTGAGTAGACTGACCGCCGTACTGCTTTCTTCCGACAACACGCTTTGCGTACTGAACGGGGATGCGGCGTTCCGCCTCATTAAAGAGGACGATACCGACGATCATCACAACAAAGATCAGCAGATAGATCACGATGAGACCGAAGTACTTTGCAGCATCTTCCTGAAGCAGGCGAACCATCTGACCGAGGTCTACGGGGATGCGGGCAACGATACCGGCAAAGAGGATCATGGAAACACCATTTCCGATACCCTTTTCGTTGATACGGTTACCCAGCCAGATGACCAGAGAAGAACCTGCGATGAAGCAGAGGATGATAACGAACGCTGCCATAACGCCTGCGCCGCCATCGACATACTTTACTGCGGACTTTCCGGCATCATCCGTTGCGCTCTTGAGGTAAAGGTAATATGCAACCGACATAAAGATTGCAAGACCGAACGCAACGATAGAGTTGATGAAATTGAGCTTCTTGCGACCCTCTTCACCCTCCTGCTGGAGACGCTCGAGCGGAGGAAGCGCATAGGTCAGAAGCTGGATAATAATGCTTGCGTTAATATACGGTGTAACACCGAGAGAGAAAACTGTCGCTTTCGCAAGCGCACCGCCCGAGAGAATGTTCATGTATTCCAGGAAATTTCCGTTGCTTGCATTTTCAGTCATCCAGGCTGTTACAACAGCGGGATCCAGGAACGGGACGGTAATTGCACTTCCAAAGCGGAAAATTACGATGATGAACAGTGTGAACAAAAGCTTCTTACGGATTTCAGGAATGCGCCATGCATTCTTCATCGTTTTGAACACATTACATCACCTCAGCTTTCCCGCCTGCTTTCTCGATTTTTTCAGCAGCCGCACCAGAGAACTTTGCGGCCTTGACAGTCAGCTTGACGGTCAGCTCTCCATTTCCGAGAATCTTCACGCCGCCGTTCTCGACTTTCTTGACGAGACCGGAAGCCATGAGCAGTTCGGTATCAACAACAGTGCCTTCTACAAAACGGTTCAGGTCGCCGACATTGACGGTCGAATAACGTGTTGCGAAGATGTTGTTGAAACCACGCTTCGGAATACGTCTTGCAAGGGGCATCTGGCCGCCTTCAAAGCCGATTCTTACGCCGCCGCCGGAACGTGCATTCTGACCCTTGTGACCCTTGCCGGCGGTCTTTCCGTTACCGGAACCGTGACCTCTGCCAACACGCTTGCGCTCGCGGTTAGAATCCAGAGCCGGTGTTAATTCATGAATTTTCAATGGAATCGCACCTCCTTGCAATTAAGCTTCCGTAACCTTCACGAGGTGGGAAATTTTGTTGATTTTGCCCTGAGTCTGTGCGTTGTCGGGCTGCTCTACGCTGTCGCCGATTTTACGCAGACCGAGAGAATGAGCAGTCGCAATCTGGTCCTGCTTTCTGCCGATCAGACTCTTGATGAGCTCTACTTTTTTTGCCATAACAGCTCACTCCTCAAAATTATTTGCCGAAAATTTCAGCAGTTGTCTTGCCGCGCTTTGCTGCAACAGCCTTTGCGTCGGTGCACTCCATCAAACCGTTGATGGTTGCGCGAACAACGTTACAGGGGTTGTTAGAACGCTGGCTCTTTGTACGGATATCCTTGATGCCAACCATCTCGAGTACCGCACGTACCGGACCGCCGGCGATCACACCGGTACCGGGAGCTGCGGGCATCATCAGTACGCGGCCTGCGCCGAACTTACCGATGATTTCGTGAGGAATGGTCGTACCACGGAGGGAAACACGAACCAGATTTTTCTTTGCATCTTCGATACCCTTACGGATTGCATCCGGAACTTCACCGGACTTTCCGAGACCGAAGCCTACAATTCCGTTGCCGTCGCCGACAACTACGAGAGCGGAAAATTTCATAATACGGCCGCCCTTTATGGTCTTGTTAACACGGTTGATGGAAACTACACGCTCCTGCAGTTCCAGACCAGTTGCGTCAATCAGTGCCAATCAGATTCCCTCCTTCATTAGAACTGCAACCCGTTCTCACGGGCGCTGTCTGCAAGCTCCGAAACTCTGCCGTGATAGAGGTAGCCGCCACGGTCGAATACGACCTCTGTGATACCCTTATCAGCAGCCTTCTTTGCGATCGCTGCGCCTACGAGGCGTGCGCCTTCCTTGTTGCCGCCATTGCCCTCAAAGCCCTTCTCCTGGCTGGATGCTGCTGCGAGGGTTACGCCTGCAACGTCATCAATCAGCTGTGCATAGATGTGCTTTGCGGAGCGATATACGCTCAGTCTCGGGCGCTGGGCAGTTCCGGAGATTTTAGCACGTACTCTGCGATGTCTCTTGAGGCGTGCCTTGTTGCTGTCAATTTTCTTTACCATAGCAATTCACCTTTCTCCTTATTTCTTGCCCTTACCGGCCTTACCTTCCTTGCGGATGATGCGCTCGCCTTCGTAGCGAATGCCCTTGCCCTTATAAGGCTCCGGCGGACGCTTCTCGCGAACTTCTGCAGCAAACTGACCAACAGCCTGCTTATCAGTACCGTTAATCACGATCTTGTTCGGGGAAGGTACATCAATCGTAATTCCGTTCTTCTCCGGCATAATTACCTGATGAGAATAACCGAGGTTCATAACAAGATTCTTGCCGTCCTTTGCAGCACGATAACCGATGCCTTCGATTTCGAGCGTCTTGCTGAAACCGGTGTTGACACCGTTGATCATGTTTGCGATCAGTGTACGGGTCAGACCGTGCAGTGCACGATTTTCCTTGTTATCATTGGGACGGGAAACGGTAAGTGTGCCGTCCTCAATCTGAATCTCCATTGCTTTGTTTGCGCGATAGCTGTTCTCGCCCTTCGGTCCCTTTACAGTAACCAGATTGGTTTCGTCAACCGTTACGGTGACGCCGGCAGGAATCGCAATCGGCAGTCTTCCAATTCTTGACATATGCGTTTCCTCCTATTACCAGATATAAGCGAGAATCTCGCCGCCAACATTCAGCTCACGAGCCTTTTTATCGGTCATGATGCCCTTAGATGTGGAAACGATAACGATGCCCAAACCCTTACGTACCTTCGGCATATCCTCGCAGCCGCTGTAAATACGCAGACCGGGCTTGGAAATGCGGCGAAGACCGCTGATGACGGGTGTTCTGTTATCGCCGTACTTGAGTGTGATACGGATGATGCCCTGCTTTCCGTCCTCGATGATCTGGAAGTTCTTCACATAACCCTCGTCTACGAGAATCTGGGTGATAGCCTTCTTCACATTGGAAGCGGGAACGTCAACAGTAGCGTGCTTAGCGGTATTTGCGTTACGGATTCGCGTCAGCAAATCCGCGATGGTATCCGAAATTTGCATACCAATGACCTCCTTTTCTATCGTCCGGTTTACCAGCTAGCCTTCTTGACACCAGGAATCTGACCGTCGTGTGCAAGCTCTCTAAAGCAAATTCGGCAAATACCGAACTTTCTGAGGTAGGCATGGGGTCTGCCGCAGATTTTGCATCTGTTATAAGCACGCGTAGAGAACTTCGGTGCTCTCTGCTGCTTCAAAATCATAGATTTTTTTGCCATATGCTCCTCCTGATCACTTTGCGAACGGGGCGCCGAGCAGCGTCAGCAGCTCTTTTGCCTCTTCATCGGTGGTGGCAGTGGTAAGGAAGTTGATGTCCATACCGCGAACCTTGTCGATCTTATCGTACTCGATTTCCGGGAAGATCAGCTGTTCCTTGATACCGGTAGAGTAGTTGCCCTTACCGTCGAAGGAATTGGGGTTGATTCCGCGGAAGTCACGGACACGCGGGAATGCGATGTTGAACAGCTTGTCAACAAAGTCCCACATCTTTTCGCCGCGAAGGGTTACCTTCACGCCAATCGGCATACCTTCACGCAGCTTGAAGTTTGCAACAGACTTCTTTGCGCGGCAGACAACCGGCCGCTGACCGGTAATCAGGGAAAGGTCGCCCATGATTGCATCAATTGCCTTTGCATTTTCCTTTGCTTCGCCTGCGCCGACGTTTACAACGACTTTATCCAGACGCGGGATCTGCATGACGTTCTTGTAACCGAACTTCTTCATCAGCGCCGGAGCGACGGTGCTGACATAATAATCTTTCAATCTTGCCATCGTCGTTCTCCTTTACTCGAATGTTGCGTTACACTTCTTGCAAACGCGAACCTTAACGGTCTTGTCGCCCTTGGTCTCGGTGGTGTGACCGACACGGGTGGGCTTGCCGCACTTCGGACAGATCAGCTGTACCTTGCAGGCATAGATCGGGGACTCAGCCTTTACGATGCCGCCCTGCTGACCCATACGGGTGGGCTTTACGTGCTTTGTGATCATGTTGATGCCTTCAACAATGACCTTACCCTCTTTCGGGCTGACCTCAAGTACCTTTCCGGTCTTGATGGTCTTCTTATCAACGTTGGTGTACTTATCGATCGGGTCACCAACGAGCAGGCGAACGGTATCGCCTTTCTTT
>JAFXIC010000056.1 GCA_017533485.1 Oscillospiraceae bacterium | reverse complement strand
CACCCATAGGGGAGGAAAGAGCGCTCCCGCGCATTCTCTCCTCCCCTTCAGGGTTTCCCCCTTGTACCCCCTTCCAACTCATCCCCTCCTCTCTTGTACTGAACCCATGATTTTCCTAACGTATTTTAGAATCAGAACACCCAATATAGAATACAAATCATCTGCACGCAGATTTTTCATAACCATTTTTATCGTCCTTGCACGCCAATAGAGGGGGATGGGTAACGGAAAGGGGATTGAAAGGGGAAAACCATAGGGTAAGGGGGAGACGTGAGAGCGGCGCTCGAACACTCCCCCTTGCCCTTGGTTGTCCCCTTTCATTTCTTTTTAGAACGAAAACAAATCTAAGAAGATAAACAAAAGAATACAGAAAAACCATAAGAACGTCCCCCGAAACCCCCTTTTTCCAAAAAACTTCCCCCGAATGCTTGTATTTTCATCCGAAATATGTTATCATGAAAGATGTATGCAATATTGCTCTATTTTTGATGGAAAGGACTGCTGCACAGTGCATTCAACTCACCCCCCATATACCCCCTCCCCCGTGTATCAGGAATTGCGCGCAATCCTCGAAACCTTTGACCATCCCCCGAAAGCCCTCGTCAAAAGCTTTGGCTGTCAGCTCAATTTCTGTGACGGAGAAAAATATAAGGGCGTCCTCTCCGATCTGGGATATGTCCTCACCGATTCCCCCGAAGACGCCGATGTCATCCTGTTTAATACCTGTGCGGTCCGCGAACACGCCCAGTCGCGTGTCACCGGTCAGATCGGCAGCCTGAAATCACTCTATGAACGAAATCCCTCCCTTATCATCGGTCTTTGCGGCTGTATGGCGGAAGAAGAAGAAGTCCGCGCCTTGATACGCAAATCCTACCCGTTTGTGAAGATGATCCTCGGCGCAGGCGCAATGGAAAAGCTCGCGGAAAGTCTGCTGAACGTCTACCGCGCAGACGGAAAACGCTATGAAACCACCGGACTGGACGGACTCCCCGATGAATCGCTCCCGACCGTGCGCGAACATCACTTCCTCGCCAGCGTTCCGGTGATGTATGGCTGCAACAACTTCTGTACCTACTGTATCGTGCCGTATGTCCGCGGCAGAGAACGCAGCCGTTCCCCGAAAGCCATTGAAGCCGAGGTCAGAAGTCTTGTCGAAAAGGGCTATAAGGAAATTCTCCTCCTCGGTCAGAATGTCAATTCCTACGGAAAAGATCTCGAAGAACCGATGAATTTCCCGGAACTCCTCCGGAGGCTCGATGCCATCAAGGGGGAATACTGGATCCGGTTTATGAGCTCCCATCCAAAGGATGCCACACCGGAGCTGATTGAGGTAATGCTCCATTCGGAACATATCGAGCATCATCTTCATCTCCCGGTCCAGTCGGGCAGCAATCGTGTGCTGGAGGAAATGAACCGGCGGTATACAATCGAAAAATATCTGTCGCTGATTCAGGATACAAGAGAGAAGAATCCTGATTTTTCATTCTCCAGCGATCTGATTGTCGGATTCCCGACCGAAACAGCCGCCGATTTTGAGCAGACCCTCTCCCTCATCGAAACTGTCCGATATGACAATCTCTATACCTTTATTTACAGCCCGCGCCCCGGGACGAAAGCTGCCGCTATGCCGCAGGTCTCGTCCCCCGAAGAAATTTCACAGCGGATGCAGACGCTCCTTTCCCGCCAAAGAGAAATTTCCGAAGCGCATAATGCACGCTTTATCGGAAAAAGCTGTATGGTACTGGTGGAGAAATATGACGGGGCTTCGGGAAAGCTCAACGGAAAAACAAGAGAAGCGATGAATGTTGAAATTACCGGAGCGGACGCATATTCGGAAGCGCTCGTCGGAACAATGGTCAGCGTCCGTATCACAGCAGCAAAAAACTGGGCGCTGGTCGGTACGCTCGAATAAAGCGATCCGTATCCCGGACACAATAGATTGATTTCATCCGCGCAAAACCAATGCGCAGAAAGTGTGAGAAAACCATGAGAGTCATTACCGGTTCTGCCCGCGGCAGAAAATTACTGACACCGGAGGGGCTGGATACCCGCCCCACCACTGATAAGGTCAAGGAAGCCATCGGCTCTGCACTCCAATTCGATTTTTGCGGCGCAAAAGTCCTCGACCTCTTTGCCGGAAGCGGCCAGATGGCAGTCGAAGCCCTCAGCCGCGGTGCACGTGCCGCAACCCTGATTGATACAAACCCGAAGGCAATCGCCTGTATCAGACAAAATATCGACCACTGCGGTTTTTCGGAGATTGCAGCCGTGCTGAGAACAGACGCTGTCGCCTTCCTCCAGCGATGCCGCGAACAGTTCGATATCGCACTCCTTGACCCACCCTATGAAAACGGCATCCTCCCAAAAATCCTCCCCCTCTTAATCCCCCATATGGCAAAAAACGGCATCATCGTCTGTGAACATGAACCGGAATTGCAGCTGCCCGAAAGAATTGAAAATTTCTACTTGCAAAAAGTAAAAAAGTATGGTAAAATAACTGTAAGTATTTATCGGGCAGATCATCCGGAGGCTGCGGAAGATTCCGAATAAGCCCCCACACACTCCCCACCCCGAAAGGAGATGCAGAAAAATTGGCTGACGAATCTATTCATACCCGACGGGTTGCAGTCTGTCCGGGAAGCTTTGACCCGGTGACTTTCGGCCACCTCGATATCATCAGCCGTGCATCCAAGCTGTTCGATAAGGTGATTGTCCTCGTATCTACAAACCTCAATAAAACACCTGCATTCACCCTCACCGAACGCCTGCTCATGATTCAGAAAGTCACCGAGGAGTATGATAATATCATCATTGATATCCTCGAAGATGAATTGCTCGCGGATTATATGCGGCGCGTCGGCGCACACGCCATCGTGAAAGGTCTTCGTGCAGTCAGTGACTTCGAATATGAATTCCAGATGGCACTCGGCAATAAAAAACTCTACCCCGAAGCAGAAACTGTATTCCTGACGACCGCTGCGGAAAATATGTACCTGAGCTCCAGCATCGTCAAGCAAATCGCTTCCCTCGGCGGCGATATCAGCAGCTTCGTTCCGGCAGCAGTCCTGCCGGTGATTGAATCCCGACTCCGCAAAAAGCTTGTACCAAAACAGCTCGATGAATCCGAGAACGCCGCCGTCCTGCGGCAGGTACAACAGTTTGCACATAAAATTGGAAAGGAAGACTGACCTATGAACGTAATGGAAATTCTGGACGAAATTGATGAAATGCTGGAGAAATCGAAGGCTTATCTCCTCGCCGCAAATAAAATTATTGTTGACGGCGACCGCCTCCGTGAGCTGGTAAACGATGTCCGCCTCAATCTCCCGAAGGAACTCAAGCGTGCTCAGCTCATCGACTATGACTGTGACCGTATTATGAAGGAAGCACAGCAGAATGCGGAAAAGATTGTCCGCGAAGCCGAGGAGCACGCAAAGAAAATGGCGTCCGAAAGCGCAATCATGGAAGAAGCAAAACGCAGAGCGCATGAGCTCCTCACCAAAACCAAGAACAAATGTGACGACACCAAGGAAGCAACCGCAAGCTATGTCATCCAGTCTCTCACCGCAACCGAAAAACAAATTCATGCGGTACTTGATGAAATCAAAAAGGAGAGAGAAAACTGGACAAGATCCGAGTAAAATCAATTCTATTCCTCTCTCTCGCACTCGGCTGGATGGGGATGATATTCTTCTTCTCCTCCCAGACAGCAGATGAATCAGGCGGACTCAGCGGAAAAATCCTTTCCGCAATCCTTTCTGTGTTCTTCTCCGATGCGGCAGAGCTCCCCTTTCAGGACAGCGGCTTCTTTTCGGAGGGATTCCATTCCTTCTTCCGAAAGCTTGTCCATTTCCTTGAATATGGTGTGCTAGGAATCCTCTGGACACTCACCACGCGCTGCGGACATTGGTTTGAGAAACCCTGCAAGGCGTGGCGGATTGTTCTGCCCTTCTGCATCTCGCTTCTGTATGCGGTAAGCGACGAGATCCATCAGCTCTTTGTGGATGGACGAAGCGGTGAGATCCGTGATGTTTGTATCGACTTCAGCGGCGCGTGTACCGGTATTCTGATTCTGACGCTGATCGCAAAGCGCATCCAAAAGAATCGGAAATCCGCTTAAATGGCAATCGTCTCAAATCAAAAAGTACAAAGCAGCGTCACCTGTTCTGAAAGAGGTGCGCTGCTTTTTATTTTATCAACAATTTTGCACGCAGATTTTTTCAACCATTTTTATTCGTGAAAATAACCAAGGGGGACACCCATAGGGGAGGAAAGAGCGGATGAGCGATGTTTTCGCGGCTTTTCTGTGTTCTTTTGTTTATCTTCTGTGAATGATTTAGTCTGCTATAATAAAACGAAAGGGGACAACCAAGGGTAAGGGGGAGACGTGAGAGCGGCGCTCGAACATTCCTCTTTCTTTTGTCCTCCTCATTCTTTTTATATTCGCGAAAATAACCAAGGGGGACACCCATAGGGGAGGAAAGAGCGCTCCCGCGCATTCTCTCCTCCCCTTCAAGGTTTCCCCCGTGTACCCCCTTCCAACTCATCCCCTCCTCTCTTGTACTAAACCCATGATTTTTCACCATATCCTACAATCAGAACGCCCAATACAGCATACAAATCACTTGCACGCAGATTTTTTCAACCATTTTTATCTTCTTTGCACGCCGTCAGAGGGGGATGGGTAACGGAAAGGGATTTTCCCCTTTCTTCTTTCAGAATTCAAAAGCCAGCCATGCTGAAATATCGCATGGCTGGCTTTCTTTTATTCGAAATCATCAAAATCATCGTCGATACAGTCGTCACATTCCGTACAGTCCTCACATTCTTCGCATTCCTCACATTCCCCATCGTCCGGTACCATAAATCCATAGCTCCGGTCAAACGGGTCGCCGTCATCCACATCATCATCCTCATCGGCAGCAAGAATACTCTGATAGTTCGGGTCGATCACTTCTTCTTCGACTGGTTTTTTCAGCTTTTCGGGTGCATCCTTCTGCTTCTTTTTGTGCTGGATCACGGAAATGACCACAATACCGATGAGTGCCGCCGCGGCAATCACAATCAGCAGAAGCCGGATATTGAAATTCGTTGCGTGGAACGGAACACCGTTCGTCTTCGCATATTTCTTCGCAACCGTTCCGGAATGACCGTAAAGCATAAAATCATCCCGCAGTACAAGTTCTTCGGACTGTTCCTTATCGTCCGCATCATCGGGTGCGGTAAAGCCCACCGCATAGTCACCGATGACCTGGATCTTCTCGGAGAGTGTGACCTCCGTCAGCTTATCACAGCCAAAAAATGCATACGCGCCGAGATATTCCACCGTTTCCGGTATTGTCAGCCCGCTCAGGTTTTCACATTCATAAAATGCATAATCGCCGATCCCGTTACAGTCATCGGGGAGTGTCACAGATTCGAGCGAGCGGCAGCCTGCAAATACACTCGGCTTAACGGACTGCAAGGATTTCGGATCACAATTCACGGTAATCAGTGATGCACAATCGGAAAAGATTCCTTCCGGAAGTACTGTGCCATTCATGCTCTGGGGGAATGTTACATTTTTCAGCGATACCGAGCCTGCGAACGCATACGGCTCGATACTCACAATCCCCTCCGGAATGACACAGCTCTGGACGCCGTTTCCCGCAGGATACATCACCAGTGTTTTTCCTTCTTTTGAATATACCGCGCCGTCTTCCCCTTCGGAAAAGCTTGTATTTTCATCATCTACGGTAAATTCCCGGATTCCGACACACGACAGCAGTGCGGTGTTGTCAATTTTCGTCAGGTTCTTTGGGAGGTGGAGTGTTTCGAGCATCGCACATCGCATAAAACACTGACTGCCGATTTGCGTGACTGATTCAGGGATCTCGAATTCCGTCAGCGAAACATCATAATAAAAGAGTCCCGCCGGCAAGACCTCCATCGCATCGGAAAGATCTGCTTTTTCAAGCGACAGGCAGTAGGCGAAGGCATAGCTTCCGATTTCCGTCACACTGTCGGGGACCGCAACCTCTTTCAGCGAGGAACAGGCATAAAATGCCGCCTCTCCGATTTCCGTCAGCGTATCCGGAAAATTGATGGATTCCAGCTCCAGACAGCCTGAAAATGCGCCGTTTCCAATCGACGTCAGGTTTGCCTGAACCTTGACATTCCGGAGCGCACTGCATTCTTCGAACGCGGTATCCGCAATCTTCAGAATCGGAAATCCGTCAATCTCCTTCGGGATAATCAATTCCTGAATATTGGTTTTCGAATCCACAATTTCTACGCCGCCGAAGATTTTATGATACGTCAGCGTTTCGTCCGTAAATACGTCCGTATCATCCGCATAACAGATACTGCCGGATGCTGCGGCGGATGCCATCAGCGAAAGTGCGCCGAATACAGCACCGATTTTTCGAATCAAACGAAATTTCATAATCGTATATTCTCCCCCGAATTAAGATGATTTCTGTCTCGGATTCCATGAGGATACATGGATTTCCGATTGTTTCTTATGGATGATTGCTGCCGCCGCGGCAATTCCGCCGCAGACCACGCCGGCAATCAGGAAAATCAGCCAAAGATAGGAATGGGAACGGTATTCCAGCTCATTCGCCTTTGCATATGCCGCACCCATCGAGCCGCGCCATACATCGAGCTTAAAATCCTCCAGTATCGTCAGCGATTCGCTCTCCAGATCATATCCGTAGCCCATTGCATATTCCCCGATTTTTTCAACGGATTTCGGAACCGTCAGCGCCCGGATCCCTGTACAGTCAAGGAATGCATACGCGCCGATCTCCGTACAGTCCTCCGGAATCACCACATTCGTCAGACTATGGCAATACGCGAACGCCGCTTCGGGAATTTCCTTCATCGCTTCGGGGATTGTAATTGCTTCGAGGTTTGTACAGTAGTAGAAGGTATCCTCGCCGAATTTTTCCACATTGGAAAGGCTGATCGTCCGAAGATTCTCCGCACCGATGAATGACCACGCCGCAAGCTCCTTTACGGAATCGGGAACAATGAATTCCGTCGCCGGCTGACAGGGCGGATACTTAATCAGCTTTGTCATATCCTTCGTATAGAGGATACCGTTTTCATCGCAAAAGCTTTTGTTATCGTCAGATACCTGAATCGCTTCGAGGACATCACAGCCGTCAAATACAAAATCTCCGAGTGCTGACAGCGAAGCGGGGAAGGAAACCGTTTTCAGCCTTGGCCAGTAGTAAAAGGCTTTTTCTCCGATATCCGTCACACCGTCCGGAATTTCGAGCTGCTCTGTGCCGCAGACGCTGTAAAATGCCTCTTTGCCGATACTGCGAAGGGAGGAAGGAAACTGAATCTCCGTAAGCGAGATACAGCCCGAACAGCAGGATTCCGGAATGACCGTAATTTTCTCCGGAAAGCGGAGCTTTGTGAGCGCTTCACAGCCATAAAATGCACTTTCTCCGATTTCCGTCACCGTATCGGGAATCTCCACGGAAGAAAGCTTCTTGCAGCCATGGAATGCGCCCGGTTCAATGACTGTCACCGAATCCGGAAGTATGACGCATTCGAGCGTTTCACAGTTATAAAATGCACCCTCCGCAATTTTCTTCACCGTTTTTTCTTCGATGACAGCGGGAATCTCGACTTTACCTGTCATATCCCGTCCGCAGCCGACGATAGATACCGTACCGTCCTCCTCAAGATAATAGGAAATCTGGGAACCGTTGGTGACGATCATACCGGAAATTTTGATATCAATCACTTCTTTTCCGGCATTCTCATCTTCATTCTGTACTGCTGCTGCTGTTGTTTCCGCGGCGCACCGCAGCCCCTCCGGTATGATACCAATCGGGAGGCTGAGGAGCGAACCCAGCAGCAGGATCATAGAAAACTTATGGAATCGCTTCATATTCATAGCGTTTCGTCACTCGCTCTTATCAGGATTTTTTCTGCTTCCGGAGTACGGCGACAATCGCCGCTATAATACCGATCAGCACCGCTGCACCGCACGCAATGACTGTTATCATCAGGTTACGGGTTTTCGACGGAAGAACAGCTTTTGCAGGTTCTGTGGTTGTAAGCGCGGATTCAGAAGCTTTAGTGGTTGTGGTTGTTGTTTCATCTGTGCTGTCTGCTGCGTCCGGAGCATCCTCTGATTTTGCTGTGGTTGTGACATCCGTTGTCTGGTTTGCGACATCACCGATTGCAATGAAATTAAAAAGATTGCCGTTCGCGACATCCTTTGCATAGGTTTCTGCTGCCGAGCCGATATCGCCATAAATTGTAAACGACTGATCGGCTGCAAGCTCGTCCCTGACATTCAGACGATAACCGAATGCGAGATCACCGATTTCGGTGACGGTACTCGGAATCTTGATATAGCTCAGCTTTGTCTGGGCAAAGGCGATCTGGTCGATATAGGTACACGCGGCAGGAATCGTGAATTTTTCGAGCGCAGTCATCGCAAATGCACCCTCACCGATGCCGGTGATATTATCGTGGAGGGTGACGCTGCTGAGCGCGGAACAGCCATAAAAACAGAAATCCGGAATGGATGTGACAGTTTCCGGAATGGTAATCTCCGTCAGCGCAATGTCATTGGAGAAGGCTGCCGCTGCAATCGTTTTCAGCGTGCTCGGAAATTTGACCGATGTGAGCACATCACTATACGAGAAGGCATTGTCGCCGATCAGCACAACACCCTCGGGAATTTCCAGTTCTGCGGGAATTCTCGGAATCGGATACCGGACGAGCCATGTATCATCATGGGCATATAAAACGCCGTCCTTACTGGAAAAAATCGCGCTGTTCTCCGCGACATAGTAATTTTCCAGTGCGGTACATTCTGCAAAAGCATGGGTACCGATTCCCATCAGCGAGCTCGGGAGGGTAACACTTCGGATTGTATAATTTCCTGCGAAAGCGCTGTCGCCGATCGCAATCACCGTCAGTCCGTTCATCTGTTCCGGAATCACAACATCTTCTGCGCTTCCGTTATATTTTTCGACGCAGGCTGCACGCCCGTCGCCCTCCTCGCTTTCCACCATCACCGAATACTCGAACTCACCGCAGTTTACAGTTTCGATGACATTGCCGTTCTCGTCCTTTACCTCGGCAAAGGCAAGCATCGGCGTCAGCCCCAGAAAACATCCTGCCGCACAGACTGCGGCTATCATATTCCGAACGAATTTCATGGTACAAATCTCCATTCTCTTTCAGCAATACCGCCGCAGAGCTTGTGCGGTGCTGCCGATATATATAATATCCATCTAAAAAGTACAGAAAGGGGCGAAAACGAGGGTTATCCCGAACCCGCGTTTCCACCCCATGCATACTGCTGCTGCATACGAAGCGCGCGCTCTCTCTTTTTGCACGTGCTGTACGTTTTGTTCCGGTTATTTTTATCTTCCGGAACGAAATTTATTCTACTGTAACGGATTTCGCGAGATTACGCGGCTTATCAACATCGTTTCCGCGCATGACCGAGGCATAATACGCAATGAGCTGGAGCGGAACAACCGCAAGCATCGGCATCAGCATATCATCAATTTCCGGTACGCGGAAGCAATAATCTGCGATATCGGTTTCGGGCGTATACGAATCTCCGCATACAAGAATTGTCTTTGCACCCCTTGCCTTGACTTCCTTGATATTCGAAACGGTTTTTTCGTGAAGCGCCTTTTGGGTATCGACCGCAATCACCGGCATTCCATCATAAATCAGGGAGATTGTGCCGTGTTTCAGCTCGCCCGCAGCATAGGATTCGCTGTGGATATAGCTGATTTCCTTTAACTTGAGCGAACCCTCCATCGACAGTGCATAATCGAGGCCTCTGCCGATATAGAGGAGGCTTTCCGCTTCCACAAGACTTTCTGCGATACTGCGTGTTTCATCCTTCCGCGCAAGGATTGTTTCGATATATTCCGGCACGGAAAGGAGGAGGGCAACGAGTCTGCGGCATTCGTCCTCAGAAATCTTACCCTTTGCGAGTGCAAGCTCAAATCCGAAGAGGTACATGACCGCGATCTGAACCATATAGGCTTTCGTCGAAGCAACGGCAATTTCAGGGCCTGCGTGGGTATAGATCAGCATATCTGCTTCTCTTGCGATCGAGGAGCCTTTCGCATTGACAATCGCGAGTGTTTTCGCACCCAGCTTCTTGGCAAGCCGCATGGCTTCGAGGCTGTCGGCAGTTTCACCGGACTGTGAGATGATAATGATGAGATCGCCCGCACCGATGAGCGGTTCCCGATACCGGAATTCGGATGCGATATCGACAATCACCGGTACTCTTGCCAGCTTTTCGATGACATATTTTCCGACCATACCTGCGTGCATTGCGGTACCGCAGGCGACGACATAGATATTCCGGAATTCCTTCATCTTATCGGGGGTAATGCCGCACTCCGCAAGACTCGGCAGACCGTTTTCAATTCTCGGCTTTACGGTACGGAGGATCGATTCGGGCTGCTCATGAATTTCCTTGAGCATAAAATGCTCATAGCCCTGTTTTTCGGCGGCGTCCATATCCCAGTCAGCGGTCAGCAGTTCTTTTGCAATCGGTTGGAATGCGGTATCAAAGAACTCGGTACCATTTTCGGAAAGTACCGCGATTTCATCATGTTCCAGCAGATAATACTGCTTGGTATATTTCAGAATTGCCGGAACATCGGACGCAATAAAGCTTTCGTTTTCGCCTGCGCCGACAATGAGCGGACTGCCTCTGCGGACAGCATAGATACGGTTGGGAAAATCTGCGAAAAGGATTCCGAGCGCAAAGCTTCCCGTAATCTCTTTCATGGTTTCGGCAATCGCAGCAAGCGGATCCCCATGATAATGGTAATCGACGAGCTGTGAAACGACTTCGGTATCGGTATCGGAGATAAAGACCCGGCCTTTCGAGATCAGAAATTCCTTCAGCTTCTTATAATTCTCGATAATTCCGTTATGTACGAGCGTCACATTCTCACCGCCGCGATGGGGATGGGAATTGATATCGGTGGGTTCTCCGTGGGTTGCCCATCTGGTATGGCCCACACCGACATGACCGAGCGGTTTTCCCTCGGCTTCCATTTTTGCGGAAAGATCAGCCAGTCTGCCCTTGGATTTTGCAATCTGAATCTGCTGATCGGCAAACACAGCGATACCCGCGGAATCATAGCCGCGGTATTCAAGCTTGGAGAGTGCGTCAACGAGAACGTCGGCACAATTCCTTGTTCCTACATATCCAACAATACCACACATGGATTCAAAATTTCCTTTCTGTTATGACACTGACGGCAGCAAAATCTGATATTTGTGCCGCAAAAAAACACTTCGCCATGATACATACAGTCATTATATCATACATCTGTTAGAATTGCAATCTTTTTTTCAAAATTATCAGAAGATTTTCACCCTATCTCAAAGCCGGATCGGATGGTATTTCATACAGATATTTCTTTTCAAATTCTTCGCGTGTCCCGCAGTAAGCGTTCAGGTCGATGAATCTTTCATCCCCCGTATAACCGTCCAGCAGTCCGCGCGGATTATACTGCCAGAATTCCCAAGCCGGTTCATAGGAAGCAGACGGATGGGTAAAGATGCTCCGGATCCAGAGCACATATTCCAGATCGCTTCCCTTTAAATACCGCTCCCAGCAGATATTTGTCGTATAGATAATCGGCGTCTTTCCATAATAATCCTTCAGCCGTTTCAGCAAAATCCTGAGATTATGGCGCACCGCCTCCGCATCGGGCAGGTTCTCCGAACGATACAGTTCTAAATCTATGACCGGCGGCATCGCGTCATATGCAAAGGGGACTGCCGCACAGAAATTATCTGCTTGTGTATCGGGGGGGCTGTCGAAGCTGAAAAAGTGGTAGGCTCCGACATACATTCCGGCAGCTCTTGCATTTTCCCAGTTTTCCGCAAAGCATTCATCTGTCGTACCGCTGCCCTCGGTTGCCTTGATGAATGCGAATGTCATATCCTGTGACGCGATCACATCCCAGTCGATCTGACCCTGATAATGGGAAACGTCAACACCGCGCACAGGATACCTGCGGTGTGACGGGATATTAAACCAAAGCAGTCCGCGCCAGATCAGTGCGCCGACACCCAGACAGCATAAACCGAATATACTCCATGCAATCAGGGTTCGCTTCATTTTCTTTGTAATTGATACCACTGATATTCTCCTGTCAATTCTTTTGTTCTGATATTTCTTTTCCTTGTATTAAGGGCGTGATGCAATCACATCATATGGACTTTCTATCCGGAAGGGCTGTCCGATTTTCCCGCAGCAGACAGATACCGCAGCCGGCAGATTGCTGTTTTCTGTTTCCGTTAGCATCAGCTGGAAAAACGATACGTTATCCTGATCCGGATGGTCGAAGACAATCGAATCTTCCGAGAGAGAAAAGGAGAGTTCGGAAAGCGGAAGGCGGATTCCGCCGCCCTCCCATTTTCCATAGGCTTCCTTCAGCGTCCAGAGTCTTGAAAACATCAGATCTTTCTGTTTTGCGGCTGAAATGGCACTTTCCTCCTTGGGCGAACAGATCCGGGAGATCAGTGAATCCCGAATGGGGCGGGGAAACTCGGCGTCCACGCCCACCGCACGATATCCGACTGCACATACCACAAGCCCTTTGCAGTGTGCAAGATTCATATGCAGCGTCGGGTGGATGAGCTGCGGCTTTCCGTTTTCATCCCGCCGGATCCGGAGATTTTTTTCCCCGTCATATTTTTCACACACCGCCGACAATAGCTCCAATGCTTCAAAATGCTGGCGGCGGTGACTTTCATCCGGCGGAATTTCTCCGCAGTAAACCCGTATTTCCTCACGCGCTCCGATTTTTATGGCACAGAGTCGGCGGATCCTTTTCATTCAAACAGAACCGATGTAGCGCTGCACCCGATCCGGTCACATCCGGCTTCCAGAAATGCTTCCATCTGTTCACGGGTACGGATACCGCCTGCCGCCTTGATTTTGACATTCTCTCCGATATATTTCCGCATCAGCGCAATATCCTCTAAATTCGCACCGCTTTCACCAAAACCGGTCGAGGTCTTGATATAATCCGCGCCGCCTCTTGTCACAAGCGCACAGGCTCTTATTTTTTCGTCCTCCGTCAGACAGCAGGTCTCGATAATCACCTTCAGAATCTTTCCCTCACAGGCATGACGGACGCGGGTAATCTGGTTTAAAACCGCGTCATCCTCTTTGTTTTTCAGATAGCCGATGTTAATGACCATATCAATTTCATCTGCGCCGTCCGAGACTGCTTTCGCGGTTTCATAATACTTAATGGATGTCGTTTCATAGCCCGTCGGGAATCCGATGACAGTACAGACATTCAGCTCCGGATATTTCGTCTTGACCCGCTTGACATAGCATGGCGGAATACAGACCGAAGCCGTTTCATACCGCAAAGCTTCCTGACAAAGTGTCAGGATATTCTCCCATTTCGCATCGGGCTTTAAACAAGTATGGTCGATATGCGCTAAAATTTCCTGATTTGTCAATTCCGGTACCTCTTTCTTATTATTTTTTTTATATAGGATTGATATATTATTTCCGGTCGGCATACAGCATCGTTCTTGCCGCGCCCACCGCGAATACCACCAGTGTGCTGAACAGCAGAATCAAAAGTCCGAAGACCAGCCAGATGATTGCCATACCGACGTACATCCGCAGCAGATAATAGAACAGTCCGTCGAATGCGGCAATCGCAAGCATCTGGATGCCATACGGAAAAAAGGCTTTTCTGAATAGGGGGAACGTGGGAATCTGATGCCGCAGAAAATCGGATTCATACCCAAGAATTGCAGCAGTTGCGAGAAATAACAGCAGTATCATCAAAAATGCCGCATTTCCATACATCAGGTTCAGTACGGCGAATAATGCAAGCTGAATCAGGACAATCAGCACCGCACATCCAATCTGTTTCCGATATTTCTTCAAGCATCATCCCACCTTTTTTTTGATCTGCATATGATTTCTTTCCAGAAAAGCAAAACAAGGCAGTCCGCATGGAACAATCCTCTTTACAAGCCTTTCGCTGTCTTCCATGCGGACACGCCCTTTCTTCCGATTATGTGTCCATCGGTTCGTCCGGCTCAATGATTTCCTCCGGCATTGCAGCTTCTTCGGATTCTGCCGCCTGTGCTTCCTGTTCCTGTGCGGCAAGCTCCTCCTCGGAAAGCTGTTCCACCGCAGTCACCTCTGCCGTTTCGTCATGCTCGGTACGGGTAAACGCCATGACCTTACCCTGTTCCGAAACACGCATCACGCGCACGCCTTTTGCGATTCTTCCCATAATACGGACATCGGCTGTACGAATACGGATGAGGATGCCGTCGCTCGAAACGAGTACGATATCATCCGTTTCATCAACCACCTTAATGCCCGTAACATATCCGCGCTCCTCGTCAGGCTTATAGTTTGTAACGCCCATACCGCCGCGTCTGCGGAGCGGATAGTTGTTCAGGTCGGTTCGTTTTCCAAAGCCCTTTTCGGTGACGGTGAGGAGGGATGCACCCTCTCTGCCGCGTGCCATCGACACGATTTCATCCCCCTCACGCAGCTTCATGGCTCGTACACCATGCGCACTTCTGCCCTGGGGACGGATACAGCCTTCCTCCATTCGGATTGCCATACCGTTTCTTGTCGCGATAAAAAGCTCATCGCTTCCGCCGGTCATTCTGACGCCTGCAATTTCGTCGCCCTCATCGAGCTTAATGGCGATAATACCGTTTTTCCGGACATTTTTATATGCCGGCAAGGAAGTTCTCTTAATCTTGCCGTTCTTTGTTACGATACAGATATAGCTGTTATCGTCGAATTCGCTGACCTTCATCATCGCCGCGACCTTTTCATTCTCAGCAAGCGGCAGCATATTGACGATATTGGTACCCTTAGAGTCCCGTCCGCCCATCGGAATTTCGAAACAGCGGATATCGTACATGATACCGCGGTTGGTGAAGAACAGCACATGATCGTGGCTGGAGCCGACAAACATCTCGGAAGCAAAATCCTCCTCCCGCTGTTTCATGCCGGTTACACCCTTACCGCCGCGTTTCTGGGTTTTATAGACTGCGACCGGTACACGCTTGATATATCCGAAATTGGTGTATGTTACGACACAGTCCTCTACGGGGATGAGATCCTCGATATCCATCTCGCCGCTCACATTCTCAATCTCGGTACGGCGTTCGTCACCAAACTGATCGCGCAGCTTTTCGAGATCCGCCTGAATCATTCTGAGCTGGCGGTCGCGGTTTGCGAGAATATCCCGCAGATCATTGATTTTATCGCAGAGTGTTTTCACTTCGCCGAAAATCTTATCGCGTTCAAGACCTGTGAGCTGACCGAGACGCATTGCCACGATCGCATCCGCCTGTTCCTCGGAAAGACCGATGGACGGATAGACCTTTTCCTGCGGATCGGCGGTCATGCCCATTGCCAGACGATACGCTTCATCCTCCATCAGGGTTGAGAGGTCAGTTTCCGCGAACCGTGTCATCAGGCGTTCCTTACCTTCGGGAATGCTCTTGGATGAGCGGAGAATTTCGATGACCTCGTCGATGAAATCGAGCGCAACCAAAAAGCCCTGTAAAATATGGGCACGCTCTCTTGCCTTCCGGAGGTCGAAACGACAGGCACGCTGGACAACGCTGATCTGGAATTTCAGGTATTCTTCTAAGATCTGTTTTAACGAAAGCTCTTTCGGCTCGCCGTTGACGAGTGCGAGCATAATCACGCCATAGGTATCCTGAAGCTGGGTATAGCGATAGAGCTGGTTGAGGACAAGATTCGGGTTTGCATCCTTTTTCAGCTCGATACAGATCCGCAGTCCCTCTCTGTCGGATTCATCTCGGATGTCATGGATTCCCTCGACGCGCTTTTCTTTTGCAAGCGAAGCGATGGCAGTAATCAGCTCTGCCTTATTGACCATATAGGGAATCTCGTTGACGATAATACACTGGCGGTTTTTAATTTCGGTAATTTCGGTTTTGGAACGAACCGTCAGCTTTCCGCGTCCGGTCGCATATGCGGCACGAATGCCTGCTCTGCCCATAATAATACCGCCGGTCGGGAAATCCGGACCTTTGATAAACGCCATGAGCTGTTCGAGGGAGGCATCGGGATTTTCGATGAGGTAGTTGACGCCGTCGATGACCTCGCCGAGATTATGGGGCGGGATATGGGACGCCATACCGACCGCAATACCCTCCGAGCCGTTGACGAGCAGACAGGGGAATTTTGACGGCAGCACCACCGGCTCCGTCAGTCGGTCATCATAGTTGGGCTGGAAATCAACAGTATCCTTCTGGATATCGCTGAGCATCGACACCGAGAGCTTTGTCATCTTTGCTTCGGTATAACGATATGCGGCAGGCGGATCGCCGTCCACCGAACCGAAGTTTCCGTGGCCGTCTACGAGCGGATAGCGCATAGAGAATGCCTGTGCAAGGCGGACGAGCGCCATATACACTGACGAGTCACCATGCGGATGGTATTCACCGAGCACAGTACCGACGATATCCGCACACTTACGGTACGGCTTTTCGGGCGTCAGGCTCTTTTCGAACATGGTATAGAGGATTCTTCTATGGACGGGCTTTAAACCGTCGCGCACATCCGGCAGTGCACGGGATGTGATAACGGACATGGAATAGGCAATAAACGACTGGCGCATTTCCTTTTCCAGATCGCGTTTAATTAAAATCGAACGACTGGTATCGTACAAGGTATCAAGTCCTTTTCATCAGTATTTTTACGCTTTCGGCGCAGCTTTTATTCGATGGGAAAGGTATCGCGCAGAACATTCAGTTCCGCGTCGGTGAAATCCTTTTTCGGAACAACATAAAAGTTCTGCTTCACAAGATAGAGCATAAAAAATTCATCAAACTCATGAATTTTCAGTCCGGCACCGAATGGGATTCCGGTAACAGGAACCGGCGATCTGACCGGATCCGCATTTTCTTCCTCAAAAATCGGGAGAAATCCATCTTCGTCCGCAGAAAGTGCTGCATCCTCGGTATCTTTTTCCGGTTCGGGACTTGTCGGCGCATCCGGATTCTCCTCCGGAAGCGGTGCGTCCTCGGTTCCGATTTCCAGACCATCCGCATAAAGTGTGATATGGTAGGTATCGCTTTCGAGCTCTTTTAATGACGCCATCAGCGTCCGCCGCAGCTTCT
>JAFXIC010000055.1 GCA_017533485.1 Oscillospiraceae bacterium | reverse complement strand
TGCTTCTGCAAAATCCGTATCCGTCAGATAGAAGCGCATTGCCTCCGTCTGCTCATACTGTCCGAAGAAGGGTTCGAGATCCTCCAACGTGCTGTCGGGGACAATGAATTTGTCCGCATCGCTGTCGGAAATGACAATCAGAGCCTCACCCATCTGGAATTCCGCAAACAGCTTTTGCGTATCGCCGGAAAAGGCGTTGATCGTTGTCGCATCATCGGACGCAGGAATGTAGTACACATCCACCGAAATCTCGCCGTCGCCGTTGACATCATCAATGTACTGTTCAAACAGCGTGCTGATATTCGCCGTACACTGCGTGCTGAAATTAGAATCGTACGACACAAGCATCACGATCAGATCGGGCCGCACCATGGTGACCGTCTGGTACACAAGAACACCGACAATCGCCGCAAAAAAGGCGCTGACACCCATCCACCACTTGTTGTGATAAATGAAGTTGCTGATCTTCTGCCCGATGGTGTATTTCTTCTTTTCTTCCTGTTCCTCACGGATGGTTTCGCTCTCCTCGATCACGCCCTGTTTCATGCGCATCAGCTCCAGACGCTCCTCACGCAGCTGCTTTTCATAGGCGTTTCTTCGTTCTTCCTCCGCCTGCCTTGCAAGCTCCCGTGCCTTTTCTTCCTCTTCCTGACGAAGCAGCTCCATCTCACGGGCAATGTCCATGACGCTTTTTTCTTTTGGTTTCTTTTCGTTTTTTTCGCTCATGTGCTTACTCCTTTGTCAGTTCATCCAATGCATGAAACACCGCATCCATCATATCCGCTGTCGGCTCGTGTCCGCAGTTCTTGACCACTCGGCATTGCAGACGTGGATTTCCGCTGTTTTCTACGATTTCCTGCACATATTCCGTTGTCGCCACAATATCCGTATCCCCCTGCACCATGAGATAGGGGATCTGCACATTCCGCAGAGTATCGGTCAGATCAAGTGTAAGGATTTCTTTCCACAGCGTCAGATTTCCCTGACAACCGTTCATCATAATTGCCTTGAAATCTCGGAATCTGTAGTCGGGGCTGGTCAGCAGTCCCCAGATCATATTGCCCATCGGTGCTTTCTTGCCGTTCGGATTGACGTTGCCATAGGTATACTTCCGGATGCTGCCGGATACCAGTATCATGTCCTTATTTGTAATTTGTTCGATACGGATGCTCCGGATCTTTGCAAGCTTCTCTTTCGGAAGCTTTGATTGCTCCAGTTCGTGGTACACGATATCATTGAAAAACACGTTCCGCACAATCTGACCACAGGCAGCCACGCCGTCAACCGGCTCCTGCTCCATCACCAATGCACTGAGGATGGAACCCCATGATGTGGAAAACAGGAAAATGCGATTTTCCGGAAATAGCTGCTTTACTTCCCGAATCAGGTCGGCGGTCATATTGACAAATGCTGCAATTGTGAAGCTGCCGTCAATGGGATGGTTATTGATACCGCAGCCGAGCTGATCCCAGTACACCATGATGAATTTGTTTGTGAATGCAGGAAAAAGCCCACGGCATCCTACAGAAAACGGAATCGGGGTTCCCGGACCTCCGTGCAGTGTGATAACGATCGGCAAATTCCGGCTCTTTCCCTCGATCAGCACCTTCTGCGGAAAGCCGCCGAGGGTAAACGTATACAGCTCTGAAATTTCATTGCCTTTTATAACATCGTTCCGCTTCATAAATCCTCCTGCACAAAAGGACAGACCTCTCCCGAAGTCCGTCCCCAGTGGCGAACCGCCGCCGGTGATGGAATTCCTTTGGGCTGCGCCCAAAGGAATTCCAAATCGGCAGTAGTTCTGTTATTTCTTATTCCTCAGTTTCGCTCTCCTCCACCGGACGACCGCTGTTGACCGGAATGGGCTTCATTGTCGGGAAGAGCAGTACATCACGGATGGAAGCACTGTCTGTGAGCAGCATCACAAGTCTGTCCACACCGAAGCCCAGACCGCCCGTGGGGGGCAGGCCGTATTCGAGTGCAGTTACAAAGTCCTCGTCTACCTCGCCCGTCATATCGCCGAGCGCACGTCTTGCTTCAACCTGCTTGATAAAACGCTCCTTCTGGTCGATCGGATCGTTCAGCTCAGAGAACGCATTACCCATCTCTCTTGCGTAGATGAAGTATTCAAAACGCTCTGTGAACGCCGGATCGGAGGGCTTGCGCTTTGCAAGCGGAGAATTCTCCACGGGATAATCATAGATAATCGTCGGCTGGATGAGATTTTCCTCAACAAATGCATCAAAGAATGCAATCAGGACATGGCCCTTGGTGGCATTTGCGCCTTCCTCGACCTCAACGCCCTTTGCCTTTGCACAAGCTCTTGCATCCTCATCGGTTGCCCAGTCGTTGTAGTCAACGCCTGCATATTCCTTAACAGCCTCAACCATGGTCATACGCTTCCAGGGCTTGCCGATCTCAATATCAACACCCTGATAAGTCACGGTATCCGTGCCGCATACCTTCATAGCAATCGTGCGGTACATATTCTCGATCAGATCCATCATGCCGATATAATCGGTATATGCCTGATACATTTCTACGGTTGTAAACTCCGGATTATGGGAAGTATCCATACCCTCGTTACGGAAAATTCTGCC